>JANNUK010000057.1:0-5631 GCA_031395155.1 Chloroflexota bacterium
CAACGGCATAACGAAGCGGTACCGCGTCGAACCAGCCGACGCGGCGAGGTCGGCCCGTCGTCGTGCCGACCTCGTGGCCGCGCGAGGCGATTCCCCTGCCGACTTCATCGAGGAGCTCGGTCGGGAACGGCCCGGACCCCACCCGGGTGGCATACGCCTTCATGACGCCCATGACCTCATCGACCTGGAGCGGCCCGATCCCACCGCCGGTGCACGCGCCGCCGGCCACCGGGTTCGAGGACGTGACGTACGGATAGCTGCCGTGATCGAGATCGAGCAGGGTGCCCTGCGCCCCTTCGAGCAGGACGTGATCCCCGCGACGCAATGCCTCCTGCACGAGCCAGGTGGCGTCGTCGAGATGTGGACGAAGCCGCTGCCCCCAGTCCAGCGCCTGGTCGACGAGCCGGTCGAGTTCGAACGCCTCCTCCCCGAGCGATGCGAGCAGCTGGTTCTTGTCGGGCAGCAGTCGCCCGATCCGCTCGCGGAGAACGACGCCGTCGAGCAGATCCTCCATCCGCAGGCCGATCCGCCACGCCCGGTCGCCGTAGGTCGGTCCGATTCCCCGCCCGGTGGTCCCAACCTTGGCACCGTCGAGACGCCGCTCCATCGCCCGGTCGAGCGCGACGTGATACGGCATCGTCACGTGTGCGCTGCGACTCACCCTGACCCTGGCCACGTCGATACCGCGACCGGTGAGCATGTCCAGCTCGCTGATCAGCGTCGCCGGGTTGACCACCACGCCGCTACCGATCACTGAGGTGATATGGCGGTACAACACACCCGAGGGGACCAGGTGGAGCTTGAACACCTCGTCACCGGTGACCACCGTGTGGCCGGCATTGTCGCCGCCCTGGTAGCGGACGACCATGGCGACCTGCTCGGCCAGGAAGTCGGTGGTCTTGCCCTTCCCCTCGTCGCCCCACTGGAGGCCGACGATGACCGTTGCCGGCATCAGCCGCGCGACCTCGCGGCCGCCGGACGCAGACAAACGAAAAGGCCCCCGGCCGAGGGACCTGGGACCCGGATAGACTTCTCCCGCGTCACCCTGTCGGCCTTCCGACGGGTTGAGTCAGGCTGGTCGCTCGCACGCCTCACGGGACGTCCGACGCGCCGTCGATGCGCGATCGCTCACCCTCCTGCCCCGACCACCCGGCGGTGGGTCACAGGGACCGGGGGAGTATACCAGTCCGGACCGGCATCGAACCGCTGTGCCGGTCCTCGGACCTCGGCCCTGGCTCCCACAGGTGTGACCGCGTCTGACCTTTGCGACACCCTGCAGGGACCTTCGTCCCCCCCGGGAGGCGGCACGCGGTCGGTAGGCTTTCCCTCGTGTTGCGCATGTTGTGGTGGCCGGCGGCCATCTCGCCCGCCGTTTTTGCGGCTGCTCTCCTCCTGAACCCGTCGACCCTCCTTCCGCTGGTCGGTGACCGATCGGTCGACATCGCGACGGCCCTCGGTGGGGCCACGCTCGGGGTCTGGCTGGCCGTGGCGATCACGCTCGGCTACGTTCGGCTCCGGCTGCGAGCGCTGATCAAGGCGACCGAACGAATCGCGGCGGGCCAGGAAGGCGTCACCGTGCCGGTCAGCGGCGTTGGCGGGCACGTCCGCATGGCTCGCGCCATCAACACGCTGTCGAGCGCCATGTCGTCCGCCCGTGAGGCGGCGACCATCGACCGGCTGACCGGGATCCCCAGCCGCCAGGCCCTGCTGGCGAACCTGTTCACCGAGGTCGACCGGGCGCGACGCTACAGCCGCCCGCTGTCCGTCGCCTTTCTCGACATCGACCACTTCAAGTCGGTCAACGACACCTACGGCCACGCCTTTGGCGACATCGTGCTGCGCGGCGTTGCGCAGGCCATCCAGGACGCCATCCGGGCGACCGATACGTTCGGTCGGTATGGCGGCGAGGAATTCATGCTCCTCATGACGGAGACCGATGCGGACGAAGGCGCCCAGCTTGCCGAGAAGCTGCGCCTGCTGGTCGCCACGCAGTTGTTCCAGGTTCCCCGCGGCCCGGCCCTGTCCGTGACGATCTCGATCGGAATTGCCGGCGGCCCCGGCTCCCGCATCCAGGTGGACAGCCTGATCCGGGACGCCGACGCGGCCATGTACACGGCCAAGGCGCTCGGGCGCAACCAGACGTTCGTGTTCGCCGAGCCGGACGAGGACGCACGTGTGCCGCGCTCCCCGATCTCGGCCGCAGGTCGGGCGCGAGCGATCGAAGTCGGGCGCGCCGCGCGCGAAGCCGCAGCGGCCGCACTGACCGCCGTCATCTCGCCGTTGCCCCACTACCGCGGTCAGCCGTCGGCGCTCATCGCCTCGATCGTCACGACGATGGCCCGACAGCTCGACCTGCCGGAGACGGAGGTCGACCGGATCCGAATCGCGGCGCTGCTGCATGACGTCGGCAAGGTGGCGGTACCCGTGGACATCCTCGAGAAACCCGCGCCCCTGACAACGGCCGAGTGGCAATCGGTGGTCCAGCACCCGCGGATCGGCCAGGTGATCCTCGACCAGGCGACGATGCTTCGCGATGCCGCGCCGATCATCCTGCACCACCACGAACGGTTCGCCGGTCATGGGTATCCCCACGGCCTCAGCGGCACCGACATCCCGCTGGGTGCCCGGATCGTCTCAATTGCCGATGCCTACGACGCGATGACCCACGATCGGCCATACAAGGCCGCCATCAGTCACAGCCAGGCCGTCCGGGAGCTGCGTCGCCACGCCTCGACACAGTTCGATCCCCACCTCGTCACGATGTTCTGCGACCTGTTCGCCGACCACCCGCCGGTCCCGGATCCGGCGGTCCTCGCCATGAACGGCAACGCGCACGATCCACTGGCCCGCACCCGAGCGGTGACCCCGCGGCGGACTCCGAAGAATGGGGCGGACACGGCCGCCGGCTGACATCGTTCCGGGCGCCGCGATGAAGGCGACGATACGTGCGCGATAAGCAGGCCCTCGTACGATGGGGGTGCCCGCCAGCACCGCCGGCCTCGCCGACCGCCGAGCCCGCCACGCCCGCTCGCCGGGGCCGGCACCCCGATCCCAGCCCGCTGGTACGCTGGCCGGCGTGTCCATGACCATCCCCGACGACCCGCCCGAGGCGGCCGCGCGGCGCGGACCCGCGACGTCCGTGCGGTCCCAACAGCTCCGTTGGGCGGCACTCGACGCCCTGCTCCCCGGGACCGGTCATTTCATCGCCGGACGCCGCCGCCTCGCGATCCTGTTCGGCGCCCCGACCCTCGTGGGGCTGGGCATGCTCGGGGTCATCATCGCCGCGAACGCGCCGGCGCGCCTTGCTGCCGAGGCGGTCAACGCGCTTGCGGCCCTCCTCGTCGCCCAGGCGATCGTCCTCGTGTGGCGCCTGCTGGCCGTGGTGTCGGGATTGCGTGCCGCATGGTTCGGCCGGCGTTCGAGAGGACACGCCCTGGCGGCGACGGCGCTCATTGCCCTGGTCGTGGCCCCCCAGGGCTACCTGGGCTATGTGACGAACGTCGCCCGCGAGGAGGCGGATCGCGTCTTCAGCGGCGAGACGAGCGGAGCGTGGCAACCGGTCAGCCCACCACCAACGGTCGCGCCATCGGCCCCGGCGGCGGCGGCGGCCGGCCGCGGGCCGAGCCCATCGTCGAGCCTCTTGCCGACGGTGGCGCTGCCGCTGCGACCCCGCGTCAACGTCCTCCTGATCGGGGTCGACAGCGGTGCCGGGCGGTCGACCGCGGCCACCGACACGATGATCGTCGCCAGCCTTGACCCGGTCGCCGAAACAGTCTCGATGGTCTCCATCCCGCGCGACATGGTCGACGTCCCGCTGCCGGACGGCAGCCGCTACGCGCCCAAGCTGAACGGGCTCGACGCGGATGCGCGCCATCATCCGTCACGCTTCCCGGGCTCCGATGGATCCGGCCACGACGTCCTCATGGCGGCCGTTGGAACGCTCCTCGGCCTCCAGATCGACAGCTACGCGGCGGTGAGCCTCGGCGGCTTCGTCCGGGTGGTCGACGTCCTCGGCGGGGTCGACGTATCGGTGTCGCGCTCCCTGTGCGATCCGGGCTACGACGAATACGGCTTCAGCCGCGGCTTCTCGATTGCAGCCGGCCTGCGCCACCTGAGCGGATTCCAGGCGCTGGCCTACGCGCGAATTCGACAGGCATCGGGCGAATCGGACTTCACGCGTGCAGCTCGACAGCAGGAGATCATCAGCGGGCTGCGCGATGCCGTCGTGAACCGCGGCTTCGTGAGCGACCCGATCGCACTCCTCCAGGCCGTCGGGCGATCGCTCCAGACGAACGTGGCTCGTGAGCGCCTGCCGAACCTGGCCGACGTGATGGCGCGGGTCGACCGGTCGAGCACGTACCGGGCCGTGATCAGTACGCCGCTCGTCCATTCCAGGTTCGACGCCCGAGGATCGATCCAGGTCCCGGACGTCGACGGAATCAGGGCGATGGCCGCGAAGCTCTTTCCCCCGTCGGGAACCCTGCCGGCCGCGGAATACGCGGTCCCGCCCCCCGCGACCAGGGGTGGTGGGTCGGGCGTCGGCAATTGCCTTCGGCCTGCCACGCCGACGCCCGCGCCGACGCCAACCACCGAGCCGACAGCCGACCCGGCGCCGACCGAACCGCCGACCGCCGAGCCGACAGTCCCGCCAGCGCCCACCGCCGAGCCGACAGTCCCGCCAGCGCCCACCGCCGAGCCGACAATCCCGCCCGAACCGTCCCTCTTGCCGAGCCCGACGGAGGCCCCGACCGAGTCACCGTCGCCCGACCCCACCCCGAGCCCCAGTCCGGCGACTCCGGCTCCCTGACGCGTCGGAGCGTCGTCGGCGGACCGTCGAGCGCTCTTGGTGAAGCGGAACCTGTCGGATAACTCCGCGGTAACGGGCTGTAGATCGCTCCGGACTAGGTTTGCTCCTGCCTGCCGATCAACGCCCGCCGGACGCAGGGTCGGCCCGATCCCCGTCGGCCGACCAGGAAGGAGCACTGTCGACGTGAACAAGGTCCTATTGACCGGCCGCCTGACCCGCGACCCGGAGATGCGCAGCCTCGCCAGCGGCAAGACCGTCACCCAGTTCAGCCTGGCGACGAACGAATACGCCGGTGCCGGCAAGGAACGCGCCGAGTACCACAACATCGTGACGTGGGACCGTCTCGCCGAGATTTGCGGTCGCTATCTCGGCAAGGGGCAACAGGTCGCCCTCGAGGGACGGATCCAGACACGGAGCTGGGATGACGATCGCGGCCTGCGCCACTGGAAGACGGAGGTCGTCGCCAGCAGCGTCGAGATGCTGTCGGGTCGTCGCAAGAAGGACTACGCGGCCGAATCGGCCGCAGACGCCCTCGTGGCCCAGGCGACGCACCTCGGCGTCGAACCAGAGTCGGAGGGGGATGCCGACGCCGATGCGGTACCCGCCGATGAGCCGCTCACCGACGATGAGGCGGCCGTCGCGGCCTGACGTCTCTCACCCCGACCCGGCGGCGCGACCCCTCCTCGCCGCCGGGTCGCTCCCTTCAGCTCGTGGGGCGGTACAGCGCGCGACGTGGTTGGCCGGTGGCGGCGGCCACGGTTCGTGCTGCCTCGGCCCGCCCAACGCCGGTCGCGATGAGACGGTCCACCTCGGCACGCGCGATC
>JANNUK010000073.1:0-1514 GCA_031395155.1 Chloroflexota bacterium
CATCGCGCGGGATCACGTCGGTTGCATCGGGCTGCAGCAGCGCACCGGAACGGTACTCGGGCGCCTCAGGCTTGAGGAGTTGATCCGATTCGTAGTTGAAGATCGCGTGGATGGACCAGTCCGCGAGGTGGCCCTCGACGAGTTCGAGGAGGGCCTCCCAGCGCTCTGGGGAGAGCTGCGGCCGACCATCGGACGCGCGTCCCGGCACGGGCACTGTCGCCAGAGCGCCGCTCGTGCCGACGGCGATCGCCCGCGCAACGCCGGTGGGGCTGGTCCCGGATTCGGCCGGGTTGGACGAGGATCGCACCGGGTAGCGATACCAGACCGAACCGAAGTCGCGGAGCGCATCGGCTTCGCTCAGTTCGCCGGCAGCGACGCGACGAGCCACCTGCTCCGACGGCTCGACCTCGTAATCCTCGATGGCGACCGCGGCGAGGTGTGCCAGCGCATCCTCCGCGGTCAGGTCGAGATCGCCCTGGCGCGCGAATCCCAAGGGCTCGAGGAGGTAGCTCAGCGCATATGCGCCACACGTGGCCGGGCGCTGGTTCGACAGCCGGTCGAATCGGTCGGCCATCCGATCGACTTCGCCGACAAGTGTGACGGCCTCTCCGGGAAGCAGACGCGCGAGGCGGGCCGCGACGGATCCATGGGCGATTGACATCACAGTGGCTCCAGGTAGGTGGTGCGCTCCCACTCGGTCACCTCTGAATCCGCCTGACCGGAGGCGGCCAGGGCCGCCCTGTACGCGGACGCTTCGTAGGTCTTCACGGCAGGGTAGTGCTCGGCGACGACCGGACCGAGCATCTCGAGCATCAGGTCGTCGCGACCCAACGCGGCCAGCGACTCCTCCAGCGAGCCAGGCAGGCGCGCGATCCCACGCTCCTGGACCAGTTCGTCCGGCCAGTGCCCGATGTCGTCGTTGACCGGCGCCGGCGGTGCCGCCCGTCGACGGATCCCGTCGATCATCGCGGCCAGGAGTCCCGCCAGGTGAAGGTACGGGCTACCGGAGGCGTCGCCCGAACGGTATTCCAGCCGACGGCCGGCGCCGCGTGACGGGATGCGGACGAGCGCCGCCCGATTCCCGAACGCCCAGCAGACGTGCGCCGGGGCCCACGAGCCGGGCAGCAGTCGCTTGTACGAATTTGGCGTCGCCGATCCGATCGCCGCCTGGGCACCGGCGTGGTCGAGGAGGCCGGCGACCGCGGCTCCGCCGAGCGCGGAGAGGGCAGCGGGGTCCAGTGGGTCGGCGGTCGCGTCGGTGCCGTCGGCGTTCCACAGGCTGACGTGGACGTGCAGCCCATTGCCCGGCGACTCCGCCCGCGGCTTCGGCATGAAGGTGGCCAGGAGGCCTGCGTCGCGGGCGAGCGCCTTCACCAACTGTCGGGCAAGGAGGTAGCGATCGACAGCCGTCACCGGGTCGGCCGGCAGCAGGCTCAGCTCGTACTGGCCGACGCCGTATTCCTTCCCGAGTTGATGGACCGGGACACCCATCGCGCCCAACCCGTCCAGGAGCT
>JANNUK010000127.1:0-2301 GCA_031395155.1 Chloroflexota bacterium
GGGACCTTGGTGCGAGGGTCCACGACCACGACGTTCGACGGTGCCGGCGTGCGCGCGGGTCCGCCGTTGTCGCCACCCCCGCCCCCGGCACCGAACGGCAGGGAGCCCCCGAGCAGGCTCAGCGTCGCCACGGCCACGATCACCAACCCCACGGCAGACAGGAACCCGGCATCGAGCACGATCGCGAGGAACGCGGGCCGGCCTCCGCGGGACGATCTCGCGTTCCGTGTCATCTCGGGGCCACCACACCGTCCAGGCCCGGCCCGACGGCGACGAGCGGACGCGCTGCCTCCTCGGCCGCAAGACCCGCGATGTGGCCGGCGCCTGCTGCATCGCGGATGTCCAGCTGCAGCGATTCGAACCCGCCGAAGCGGCGGCTCGACAGTCGGGCGACGATGTCGATCTGGGTGCCGGCGAGGACTGTCTCGGCGAGATCGGCCCGCCCGAACGCGATTCCGTCGAGGACATCGAGCCTCCGGCGCAACGTGAACTGGGTGTGTCCGCCGTTCGCCGGCCGAACCCGGGTGGCAGTCAGGCCGGTGATCGCCAGGAGCGGGTCGGGATGACCGGGCCCGAATGGCGCCAAGCGGGCAAGGTCGCGCAGGAGCGCGTAGTCGACCGCCTCAGCGTCGACCACCAGGTCGAGCGAGAGACTCACCCGCGGATCAGCCGGGACGGCCTCCGCGGCCATCGCCAGGAACCGAACGCGGAACGCGTCCCATCGATCGGCCGAGATCTCAAACCCGGCCGCGCCACGGTGACCCCCGTAGCGGAGGAGGAGGTCGTCGCACGCTCGCAGCGTCGCCGCAAGATCCAGCCGGCCGTCGCTGCGGCAGGAGGCCCGGACGGTGCTGCCCAGGTTGGATCCCACGACCGCGGCCCGACCGTGCTCCTCGGCGAGCCGAGCGGCGACCAGGCCGACGATTCCGACCGGCCAGTCGCCACGGATCACGGTCGCCGGCTCCGCGTGACCCGCCGGGATCGTGGCGCGAGCCTCGGCGACGGCCGTCCTGGTCAGGTCGCGCCGCTCGAGATTGGCCGCCTCGAGGAGATCGGCGAGCCGGTCGGCCTCGGCCGGGTCGTCGGTCAGGAGCAGCGCGGCCGCGTCGGCGGCCTCCCCCACTCGACTCGCGGCGTTCAAACGCGGCGCGATCACGAACCCGATCGTCTCGAGATCCACCGAGGCAGGATCCGTCCCTGCCCGGCGCAGGAGCGCCGCGATCCCCGCCGAGCGTCCGGCCCGGATCGCCTCCAGGCCGAGCCGGGCGATGGACCGATTCTCGCCGAGCACCGGCGCCACGTCGGCGACGGTACCGACGGCGGCGAGGGCGGCCAGTTCGGCCAGGTCGTCGTGGCCACCGGGCCTGTCGAGCAGAAGCGCCGCCAGCTTGAATGCAAGTCCCGCCCCGGTGAGGCGCCGGTCCGGATACGTGGCGTCGGGGCGATGCGGATTGACGAATGCCACGGCTCGTGGCGCCTCTTCGGGCACCCGGTGATGGTCGGTGACGATGACGTCGATCCCGCGCGAGGCGGCCTCGTCCACCTCGGCCACGCTGGTCGACCCGCAGTCGACCGTGACGATGAGCGTGGCACCCGCGTCGACCGCGGCCTGGATGCCGCCATGCGACAGACCGTGACCCTCGTCCACCCGATGCGGCACATACGGAATCGTGTCGATACGCGTCCGTCGGAGCGCCCGGGTCAGGATGGTCAGACCGGTCAGGCCGTCGGCGTCGAAGTCACCGAACACCAGGACGCGCTCATCGCCATCTCGCGCACGTCGAATCCGATCAACGAAGGGCTCCGCGTCGGGCAGCAACCGCGGGTCGTGGAGGCCATGGGCGGCGGGGGCAAAAAAGGACCCCAGCTCGTCCGGGTCGGCCACGCCGCGCAGCGTGAGCAGCTCGAGGGCGTGCCGCCCGAGACCGAGTTCCAGGCCTGCCGCGCGGACCGCCGGCGAGACGTCGACGGGCGTCGGGAGCGCCCAGCGGAAACGCGGCTCGACCACGGGCTCAGGATGCCACGGACGGATGCATTGCGACTCCACGCCCTCGGGGTCGGCGCCCGGCCCCGTGCACGATCGTCAGGACGCGCTGGGGCGACGCACGGCGACAGAAGCCTGGCGCGCCTTGCGCCGCTGGTCCCACTCGGTCCAGACGACGAGCAGGGGGCTCGCGTTGAAGATCGAGGAATACACCCCGGACACGATCCCGATGAGCAGCGCGAAGACGAACTCGCTCGTGGCCGAGCCACCGAACAGCAGCAGCGCGAAGAGCGTCAGCACGACCGTGAAGCTCGTGG
>JANNUK010000131.1:0-2035 GCA_031395155.1 Chloroflexota bacterium
GGTCGAGGACCTCGTGGATCGCTCTACGCGCCTCGAACCCCATCCAGGCGAGGGCGTCCTTCGTCTTCGAATGCGTCGGCTGGAATGTCAGGCAGTCGTCGGCCTTCGAGGGTTGTAGCGTCGTGATCGGTCCCGTGGCGACATAGCGGTCGACGAACGCCTGGGACGAGACGAAGCCCCGTGAGAAGGCGATGTTGAGGACCCCCGGGTACGTCTCGCGGCGGAGTTCGAGTCCGGCTTCCTGGGGATCCCCCCACGTGATGGTCCGCGTGGCGTCCATGAATGCCGGCCGGACCCGGTAGCGGTACTCGCCGTTCCGCTCGGGATCGAATGGAAAGTGGACCCAGCGGAACTTCTGGATCGGCGCGTAGAGGCTCGAGTTGGGGTTCGTCCCGACATTCGCTGGTGGCGTCGTGAAGGTGATGCGGTTCCGCAGCGCAAGGAACTTCACGCTGCCGGGCGGCAGGTACTCGATGGAGAACCCGACGAAGTCGGCCGGAGGCCGCCCCAGCTTCCAGTCCATCGCGAGGAGGGCCATCCCCTCGCCCCGATGGACCTTCAGGCTGAAGAGCGCTGCGGCGTTGGTCCCTGAAACCTCGATCTCACCGGACATGACGTTACCCTCGCTTGCGAGGCCGTCGCCCGCCTAGTGTTCGGCGACCTCGATGACGACCTTGCCCTTCGCATTCCCATCGTTGACCCAGCGCAGCGCCTCGACGACCTCGTCCAGCGGGAAGCGGCGATCGATGGCCGGCTTGAGCTTGCCGGCGGCGATGAGGTCCTTGAGGATCGCCACGTCGTCCGCGTGGAACGGCTTCCACCACAGCAGCAGGCCCATCCACTTGTCCGTGGCCTTCGAGATCAGCAGTCCGAGAAGCATCGCCGCGAGGATCGGCCAGCTCGTCCCGCCCAGCGTGACGTAGACGCCGTTCGGTCGAAGCGCGCGCAGGACCCGGAAGAGCGAGTGGTGGGAGTCCGTATCGACGATCCAGTCGTAGCGCTCGCCGGTCCTCGTGTAGTCGACCGCCGTGTAGTCGATGACGTGATCGGCGCCGAGCGAACGCACGAAATCGAGCTTGGCCGGGCTGCAGGTGCCGGTCACCTCGGCGCCCATCGACTTGGCGATCTGGACGGCGAACGGCCCGACGTTGCCCGACGCGCCGTCGATCATGACCCGGTCGCCCGGCTTGATCGTCCGGCCGTCGCGGAGCCTGAGACCCTGCAGCGCGAGGATCGCCGAGTGCGGAAGCGTGGCCGCCTCCTCGAACGTCATCCCGGCTGGCATCAACTGGAAGGCTCGCTCCGGCGCGCAGGCGTACTCGGCGAACGCCCCCGCGTCGAACCCGAACAGGTCCGCGAAGACCGCGTCGCCCGGTTTGAACCGGGTCACGGATGCTCCGACGGACTCGACGACGCCGGCGACGTCGATCCCCATGCTTCGGTCTCGTGGTGCGCGCAGCCCCATGAAGAGGCGGGCGAATCCGGGTCGCGGCCCGAGGCCGTCGAGGTCGGCCCGGTTGACCGATGCGGCCTGCACCCGGACGAGCACCTGGTTATCCGAGGGCACCGGACGGTCGACCTCGATCAGCTCGACCACCTCGGGCGGGCCGTATCGATCCGCGACTGCCGCCTTCATGCTTCCTCCCTCCGTCCCGGTCCTACGGCGCGATGTTGTGGTTCAGGCGGAAGACGTTGTCAGGATCCCAGGCCCGCTTGAGCGCCGCAAGGCGGGCGAGTTTCGCGTCGCCGTAGATGGCCCGCGTGTCTTCCGGTCCTGACTCGGAGATCTCGTTGACGTAGCGGCCCGTCACGGCGTCCAGCTCGACGATCGCCATCGCCCGCCTGACCCAGTCACGATGCGTCTCGTCGAGGGCTGGATCATCCCACTCGGTGTCGGCGCTCATCGCGTACCGCGCGGCGCGCCCCGTGAAGGCCATTGCGTCGTCCGACACGCGGCCGATGGCGCCACCCTGGACGGTGATCGAGAACGAGCTCTCGCCTGAGGCCTTGGACGCGTGCTCGACGAGCGCGTCGA
>JANNUK010000156.1:0-3369 GCA_031395155.1 Chloroflexota bacterium
CCTTCGAGTTCGTCGAGATCGGCCCGGAAGTCGTTCTCCATCCGGATCGGCAGCGAGACCGGCGTCCCGCCGGCGAACCGCGCCATCGACTCGTAGATGGGATAGCCCGGATCGGGGACGATCACCTCGTCGCCGGCCTCGATGAGCGCGAGCATCGCGTAGTACATGATCGGCTTGGCGCCCGGCGTGACCACGACCCGGTCCGCGCTGACCGGGAAACCCTTGCGCGCGGTTGCGTCGGCCGCGATCGCCTCGCGCAGCTGGGGCATCCCGAAGAACGGCCCGTAGTGTGTGAACCCGGCATCGAGCGCCTTCTTTGCCGCCTCGCGCACGTTGGCCGGCGTATCGAAGTCGGGCTCACCGATCTCGAGATGGATGATGCTTCGCCCGGTCGCCTCGAGCGCCCGTGCCCGGGCGGCGGCCTCGAAGGCCGTCTCCGTGCCCATCCCGTCCATCCGCGTCGCGATTCGCATGGCGCGCATCATACGTGACGGCGTCGGGCCGGCAACGCCCTGTTCACGCCCGTCCCCCGGCGTGCGCCGGCGCCTTGTCGACCTCGCGGTAGAATCGGGCCGTGTCCCGCTTCTACTCGATCGATGAGGCAAACGAGCAGCTGGCCCATGTGGCGCCACTGTTGGAGCATCTCGCCGCCCAGCGGCTCGATCTCATTCGCCTCAGGGACCGCGTCGTCACGGTTGGCTCGGGCGGTCCGGGCGAGGCCGACGAGGCCGACGAAGGCGACGAGGAGCTGCGCCGCCTTCGCCTGCGGATGCAGGGCATCATCGACCAGATGCAGGCGGACGTCGCACGAATCGATGCCCTCGACATCGCCCTGCGCGACATCGAGACCGGCCTGATCGACTTTCCGGCACTCGTGTCGGGCCGCCAGGTCTGGCTTTGCTGGAGACTCGGTGAGGCAGCCGTCGACTCGTGGCACGACCTCTCAACGGGATTCGCCGCACGCCAACCATTGTCGGAACTGGCGTGACGGAGGCGGCCCGGACGACCGTCCTCCAGGCCGGCCGGCGGAAGGCCTACCGGCCCCTCCCGTCCGGCGTACGCCGGACGGCATTTGCTGCCGGGATCGCCGCGTACGAGGCCGGCGACTACTTCCTCGCGCACGAACTCCTCGAGCCGGCGTGGATGGGTACCGACGACCCGGTCGAACGCGACGTCCATCAGGGACTGATCAAGCTCGCCGCCGCGTTTGTCCACGGCGCACGCGGCAACCCGCTGGGCATTGCCAAGAACCTGCGTGGAGCGCGCGAGCGTCTGGCGGCGGCCGCTGCGGCCGAGCCGGCCCACCTTCGGGCGACCCTCGAAGCGCTCGATGCGGACCTCGACCTGGTCGCGATCGTGGAGCAGGTCGACGCGCATCTGGCGTGCCTGGAGAGCGACCCGGGACTCGCCACGGTGCCACCCGTGAAGCTGCGAAGGAATGAGCCATGACGTTCGGCCGTGTTCCCGAGATCGATGTCGTGGAGGCGCACCGCCGTGTGACGGAGCCAAACGGTACAGGACCGCTCCTCGTCGACGTCCGCGAGCCGAACGAGTTCCTCCAGGCCAGGGCAGAAGGTGCGGCGCTTTTCCCCCTGTCGACGTTCATGGCCCGGATCCACGAGTTGCCGAAGGACCGTCCGATCCAGTTCATCTGCCAGACCGGCAGTCGATCCGCCAACGCGACCGCCTACCTGCTCAACAACGGCTGGACCGATGTCGTCAATATCGCCGGCGGAACGGTCGCGTGGGCCCGGGCAGGGCTGCCGATTCGCCAGGGACCGACGGATCCCGGCGAGGGACTCCTGCCGGAGTAGGGTGGATCAGCGTCCGCGGCGCCGGCGGCGCAGGTTGTCGAAGATCTCGCGCGTGCGCTCCTTGTGCGCGAACGCCCAACCGACCACGACGAGGATGATGAAGTTGACCGTGCCGGCCCCGGCCGCATTGAGATAGCCGAGCTGCTGCCCGATCTCGCCGTCGATCCGCAGCGCCGGGATCGTCGCGCCCACCAGGCCCAGCCGGAAGAACGGCGCCTGCGGCGCGAGGTTCGCCCGCGCCGACGAGCTCAGGACCTCGCCGTCGGTGGTCCCGCCGATCAGGAAGGCGTTGGGCCCGCTGACCAGGACGGCCGGACCGGCCAGCCCTGCGGGCAGGTCCGTCTGGTCCAGGTGCTGCCACTGGTCGATCTCGCCGGTGGCCGTCGGGACCGTCCAGTACATCTCGGATCGAAGTCCGTTGCCGTCAGAGCCGCCGACGATGTAGAGGCTTCCATTCGCGGCGAACCCGGCCGCGTTCGTCCGGGCCGCCGGCAGGTCGACCTGCGCACCGGCCACGTCCCAGCGAAGCAGCTTCAGGCTGGTGTCCGAACCCTCGACCGGTTGGCCGTGGCTGTCGAGCGGAGCGCCGCTCGCGAGCGTGCCACGCTGGACGGTGCGAATTGGACCGTTGGCATCACGTCCGCCGTAGAACCAGATGAAGTCTCCGACCTGGACCGCGGTGGCGTCCGCCGCCGGCGTGAACAGGATGCCGGTCTGCTCGGTCCACGCACCGAGGAGGCCGTCCTTGTCGAAGGTCGACTTCCAGGTGGACCCGGTGAGGCCGTCGGCCGTCTCGCCGCCCACGAGAAGCAGGCCGTCGCCAACCGCGACGGCGGACGCGCCGGCGAGGCCGGCCGGCAGGTCGAGTGGGAGTTCGGCCTCGGTCGCCGTCTTCCATGCGCCAAGATCGCCCGTCTCGAGGTCCGGACTGAGAACGAACGCGGTCAGCTGCAGGGCGCCGTCGGCGTCGCGGCCTCCGAGAACGTAGATGCTGGTCCCGACCACCGCGACGGCGAAATCAGTACGCGGTGCGGGCAGCGCCGGCCCAGCGGCCCACGCCCCGAAGGTGCCGCCCCCGAACTTGCTGTGGAAGACATCGGCGGACGCGGTCGCCCCGTCGGTGCCGCCGATGTACAGGACGCTCGTTCCCACCTGGACGGCCGCTCCACCGGTGCGTGCGGCCGGAAGCTCGACCTCCGGCGGCGACGGCTGCCAGGGCAGAACCGCGCCAACCGGGGCCGGGCAGGGCAATGTCTGGTTCTCGGGCGGGCAGAAGTTGACCGGCGACCAGGCCAGGATGCCGAGGTCGAGCGTCCGGTTGACCGTCAGGTAGTAGGCACGGTCCGGGATGTACAGCAGCATCATGATCAGGACGATCACCCACGTGAACGCCTTGACCGATGCCCAGCCCCAACCCTCGGCATCGAGCAGGCCAAACATGGCGCGCCGATGGGCCACGGGGCGGCCGGACTCGAGCGACTGCGTCATCGACATCCCTACTTAACCGTCAGCGTGCCGGTCATGGCCGGGATGGGGTGCACAGAGCAGATGAAGG
>JANNUK010000157.1:0-4326 GCA_031395155.1 Chloroflexota bacterium
CCGACGCGCGCCGCAGTCGTCCGCGAGTACCTGCGCAGCGAGGAGCGGATTCCCGAGGAGCGGCTGGCCGCGCTCCGCGCGCCGGCCGGGATGGACATCGGGGCGGAGACCGCAGAGGAGGTCGCGCTGTCGATCCTCGCCGAGCTCGTGCAGGTGCGTCGCGGCCGGGCGGAGTTCGTGGCGGCCCCTGGACCCGCGACGATGGCCGGGACCGAGCCGGGCCGCACGGCGCCGCCCCTCGGCGCAACCGATGACGTCGTGTACCTCGATCCTGTCTGCGGGATGACCGTCGACCCGGCGCACGCGCGTCATCTTGCGGAACATGCGGGCACGATCTACGCCTTCTGCAGTCTCGGTTGCCGGACCCGGTTCGTTCGCGAGCCTGCCTCGTTTGTCCCGGGTTCGGTATCCTCCGAAGCCTGACCGGACCGCACCGCAGCCGGCGCATCTCGCCGTCGAGGGACGGTTGCGCACGACTCGTCACCAGAAATGACCCAGGGTCACACATCGTCACACGGAGAGACCAATGCAGTTTTCCGGCACCGTCCAGATCGACGCCCCGCGCGACGAGACATGGGCCTTCCTGACCGACCCCCACAAGGTGAGTTCGTGCGGTCCAGGAGTCGAGTCCGTGGAGGTCATCGATGACGCGACCTTCAAGGTTCGCGCGAAGGTCGGCGTCGGGTTCATCAGCGCGCGGTTCGTCGTCAACATGACGTTCGCGGAACTGACGGCCCCGGACCGCGCGGTGATCAAGGCGAGTGGCCAGGCTCCCGGCAGCGCAGTCGACGCGACCGGATCGATGACCCTGTCGGGGCCGGCAGAGGGTCCCACGACGATGGACTGGGCAGCCGAGGTGGACATCTCGGGATCGCTCGCCGGCGTCGGCGCCCGCCTGATGGAGGGCACGGCCAACAAGATCGTCGGCCAGACCTTCGACTGCATCAAGGCCAAGCTCGAAGCCTGAGCGCGTCCACGCTGCCACACTCTCGGGATGGAACGCTTGAGCCGAGTCGTCGGGCCGATCACGACGAACGTCCATTTGCTTGCCGACGAGCGAACGCGCGAGGCGATCGCGATCGACACCGCGATCCCGTCGCTCGCGTGGATCCGCGACGAATTGGCTGCACGCGACTGGACGCTGAAGCTCATCGTGACCACGCACGGCCACTGGGATCACACTGGGGACAACGCCGCGGTCGCCGAGCACACGGGCGCCGAGATCGCCGCTCACCCGCTTGACTGGCACCGCCTGACGGATCCGGAGCCACTCTGGGCGCCATTCGAGATCCCGCCGTGTATTCCGGCGGTCGAGCTCGCCGAGGGCGGAGAAGTTCGGTTCGGAACCATCCGTCTGCGCGTCATGCACACGCCGGGGCATACCGAGGGTTCGGTCTGCCTGCTGAGCGACGACGAGGGGCTCCTGTTCAGCGGCGACACGCTGTTCGCCGGTGGCTGGGGCCGGGTCGATCTGCCAGGTGGCGACGCCGAGCTGATGGCCGCGTCACTGGCACGCCTGACCGCGCTCCCGGACGGCACGACGGTCCTGCCCGGGCACGGGGCGACGACGACGATCGGCCGCGAGCGACCGTGGCTCGATCTCGTCCGTTCGGCCGGCCGGCTCCTCGCCTGACCGAGCGCCCTCGCGCCGGCCGGGGAACGGCCGCGATCGGCTGCGGATGAGTCGCTAGAGCTCCTTGCGGTGGGCGATCCCGGTCTGGTAGCGGCGGAAGCCGAGCCCCTCGTAGAGCCCGAGGGCGCCGTTCGGGTTCTCGCTGTCCACCCCGAGTGCGGCGTCGGTCAGCCCGCGCTCGCGGAACGCCTTGAACGAAGACACGATGAGCGCCGACGCCACCCCCCGGCGGCGCCACGGGCGCCGCGTGGAGATACGGTCGAGCCATCCACGCCGCACGCCGAGACGCTCGTTCTCCTCGGGGTAGATGAAGTTCATGACGACCGAGGCGACCTCGTCCCCATCCCAGGCGATCCGCCAGAGCGACGTGTCGATATCGGGCTGCGAGAAGGTTCTGACATAGTCCACCTGTTCTTGCTCGCGGTGGTTCCAGTGGTCGCGGAACGCCTCGTTCTCGGCCTCGAAGATGCGCCGATGATCCTCCTCGCGGACCGACCGGATCTCGAGCGGCGCGGGGAGCGCGATGTCGGGGATCGCGTCGGCGAGATCGCGCAGCATCATGAATCCGAAGCGAACCTGCCGATAGCCGGCTCCGGCCAGCAGGGCGAGGGCGCCCATCTGGGTGTCGTCGATCCAGCACATCAGCGCGACCGTGCCGTCTGCCGGCTGCTCGCGGAGACGCTCCCGAGCCCGCGTCTCCTGCCAGCGCAGGATCGTCGTGCCGATGCGCCGCCGTCGCCAATCCGGGTCCACGGCGGCATCGAACATGAACTGGGTTGCGCCATCCCGGATGGAGCGGATGACCGCGCCCATCGCGACGATCCGGCCGTCGATCTCGGCGATGAGCGCATCGTGCGTCGCATCGAAGCCGGCCATGTTGTCGTAGTCGTTGCGCACCGAGGCCTCGGTCGGCACGTAGGGCACGTGGTCGGCCAGCATCTGGGCCTGCAGGACCGCGGTGAGGCCCGGGTAATCGCGCTCAGGAGCGAACCTGTGGAACACGAGGCCGTCGATGGCGGGCGCGCCGTCGATCTCGATGGGCTGGGCGAGGGAGCGAGCTCGCGCAGCGCTCGGGACGTCCATGCTCGTCATCGGTCGTCTCCGTACTTGGCCTTCATGTGCTGGGTCACGCTCTTGTGGATCGCCCTGGAGCGGCGGCGCTGCTCGATGCGAGCGAGCGCGTCGCGTTGATGGGTCGTCCGCGCGACATCTTGTTCCAGCGCTTGCTGGGCATCAAGACGCGCCCGTGGCAGCGAGCCATCGGCGATCGCGCTGAGGACCGCGCAGCCGGGCTCGCGATCGTGGCGGCAATCGGTGAATCGGCATGCCGCGGCCAGTTCGACGATATCGTCGAACGCACGATCCAGGCCGCTGTCATCGGCCAGGCCCATCTCGCGCATGCCCGGGGTGTCGACGATGAGGCCGTTCGTCAGGCGCACGAGTTGGCGGCGGGTCGTCGTGTGGCGGCCTCGCGAATCGTCCGCGCGAATCCCCCCGGTGTCCAGCAGCGCTTCGCCCAGGAGCGCATTGATCAGCGTTGACTTGCCGACGCCGGACGACCCGACGACCGCGACCGTGCGCCCAATCTCGAGGTGTGCGCTCAGCGCGTCCATCCCGGTGCCGTCGAGCGCGCTGACGACCAGCACCGGGACACCCGGAGTGATCGCCTCGACGGCGACGCGCGGACCTTCGACGTCCGCCGCAACGTCGGCCTTGGACAGGACGACGATCGGCCGTGCGCCGGATTCCCAGACAACGGCGAGGTAGCGCTCGAGTCGACGGAGGTTGAGGTCGTGATCGAGCGAGGTCATGACGAACACGAGATCGACGTTGGCGGCAACGACCTGGGTTGGCGATCCATGATCCGCTGGTGCCCGTCGAACGAGGCTCGTCCGGCGAGGCAGAACGCCGTGGATCACGGCGCTCCCGGTCCCGGGCTCAAGGACGACCCAGTCGCCGACCGCCGGGTACGCTTCGGCGTCGTCGACGTTGTACCGGAACCGGCCGCTGACCGTCGCCTGGATCTCCCCGGCGGCGGTCCGGACCAGGTACTGGCCTCGCTCCTCGATCACGACGCGTGCGGGCTCGCGTGAGCCGGCCGCCCCGAGCGGCCCGACCGCGGCCGCGAAGAGCCCAACGAACCCCTCGTCCCAGCCGAACGCCGCGAGGTCAGACATCATTCCGCGCCCTCGGGAATCCCGGTCGCGTGAAGAGCGGGGGCCAGCGCGCCTCCCGACAGTGTCCCGTCCGCGTCCCATTCGACGCCCAGGTCGAAGAAGCGCTGCCGCACGAGGTAGCGCTCGATCTTCGACCTTGTTCGATCAGGGCTTGTCGTGCTGTCCATTTCCTTATCCGACCCTTTTCAGCTTGCCGGTTCGCTTCGCGTAGCGCTCGGCCTCTCCGAAGGCCCACAGGCCGAACGGGATGAGGACCGCGCCCATGACGAGCAGCGGCCAGACATCGCCGAGCAGCGCGTCGACGCCGATCCCCTCGATGAGCCCGGCCCGGACGCCCTCGAGGACGTACGTCGCCGGAGACAGATGCGAGAGCACCTGTATCCAGCCGGGCAGGACGTCGATCGAGTAGTAGACCCCGCTGACGAGCAGCAGGACCGATTGCAGGACGAACGTCATCTGTGCCCCACGCTCCACATAGAGAAGCGGCAGGATCGCGGCGATCATCCCGATCCCGAC
>JANNUK010000167.1:0-13900 GCA_031395155.1 Chloroflexota bacterium
ACTCGACCGCGTCCACCCCGGCCGGATCGGTCAACCGGTAGATCGCGCCGAATCCCTCGGCCCGCAGTTGCTCGTCCGTGGCGGATTGCCGGAGGGCAGCCAGCTGTCGATCGACAACCTCGGCCGGGACGACACGCCCACTGCGTGCCGCGTTCCGCGTGTGAACCTCGGCCGGGGCCACGTCGAGCACGATCGCGACGGCGTCGATGGGCTCGGTCGGGGGATCTCCTACCGCCCCGTCGGAGGCCGGGCGCCGAGCGAGCAAGGCCCGCCTGGCCTGCGGCTCGATGTTGGTGGCATCGACGACCGACAACTCCCGCCTGGCCAGTCGGGCGGCGAGGTCGCGATGGAGGGCATCGAATGCCAGGCGCGACACCCGCTGATCGGCCTCCCCGCGACCGAGTTCGGCACGCAGCGCGTCGGACGACAGGATCGACGAATCGGGAAACCAGCGCCGAGCGAACGTGGACTTGCCCGCTCCGGAGGCCCCCACGAGGACCACGAGCGACGGCACGGGGATCCGGAGCCGCCTCTGAGGCTCCAGGTCTTTCCTCTCTGGAGGGTCCACCGTTTCCGCCACAGTCGTCATCCCGTGCTCGTTAGCCCGGCAGGTCGCGCTCGTCCGCTCCGATGTAGATCGCGCTGGGCCGGATCAGCCGGTTGGCCCCGGCCTGCTCGATGGCATGAGCGGTCCAGCCGGCATGGCGTGCAAGGGCGAAGGTCGCCGGGAAGAGGTCCGGGCTGAGCCCGACGCCCTGCAGCACCGAGGCGGCGTAGTACTCGACATTCGTCTTGAGCGCACGCTCCGGGTGCCGTTCGGCAAGGATTCGCAGTGCCACGTCCTCGACCCCGATCGCGAGCTCAAGCCAGTCAGGCTTCAGCTCCATTGACTCGGCGACCGTGCGCAGGGCCGCCGCCCGCGGATCGTAGGCGCGGTACACGCGATGGCCGAAGCCCATCAACCGTTCGCCGCGATCGAGCGCGGCGCGGATCCACGCCTCGGCGTGCTCGACCGAGCCCATCTGGTGCAGCTGTTCCACGACCTCCGACGGCGCACCGCCGTGGAGCGGGCCCTTCAGCGCCCCGATCGCTCCGACGACCGCCGATGCGAGGTCGGACCGTGTGGAGGTGATGACCCGCGCCGTGAAGGTCGACGCATTGAGCCCGTGTTCCGCACCAACGATGAAGTAGGCGTCCAGGGCGCGTGCCGTCGCCGCGTCGGGCGCCGATCCCTTGAGTTGCCAGAGGAACCCGGCCGCGAGATCGAGCGACGGGTCGGGGTCCACCGGCTCGAGGCCCTGGCGGAGCCGCGCGAACGCGGCGAGGGCCGAGGGAGAGAACGCGGTCAGAGCTCGCGCCTGCTCGACGGTCGGCGGCCAGTCGAGTTGCTGCGTCGCCCCCCACACCGATACGGCGGTGCGCAGCGCATCCATCGGCTTGGCGGTCGTCGGCAGGGCGCGCAGAGCCGTCATGACCGCGTCGGGGATGGGCGCGGTCGGCAGCCGATGCGCCGGGTCCCAATCGCCGGTCCACAGGAGGTTCGCGACGGCCGGGTAGGTGCCGTGGGCGACGAGATCGCCGATCCGGTACCCCCGGTAGAGGAGCCGACCGGCCTCGCCGTCGACGCGGCCGAGGGCGGTTTCGGCCGCCGGGACACCCTCGAGGCCGGGTGAGTAGGCCCGGGGCACGGTCGGTGATTCGGTCATCGCCATCATGGTAGCCCGGACCGCTGCGGCCCGTCCGCCGCGAGGCAGGCGCCGGGTGCAGTCAGGTCCGGTTCTGTGGCGCCACCGCCCCGATCACGAGACGCACGATGACCGCCCCGACGAAGGCAATGACGATCGCTCCGAGGAGGCCGCCGGGATCGCCGATGCGAAGCTCACGCGACAGGAAGCAGCCGATGATCCCACCCAGGATGCCGACGAGCAGGTTGGGCAGGCAACCGCGCGCCGACTTCCCGGGGACCACCAGGCCGGACAGGATGCCGGCGAGAATGCCGACCACCAACCAGCCAAGAATGTCGAGTTCCATGAGTTGAGTCTAGCCCACCACGAACTCGGCCACGGCCGCCACGAAGTCGTCCGGATGCGTGTGATGGGCAGCGTGGCGCGCTCCCGGGATCACCACGACACGCCCGTCGCTGAGTCGCGCGTCCAGTGCCCGGGTCGCCTCGCCGAAGATCTCGCGGCCGGCCCCGCCGAGGATCTGCAGGACCGGCACGCGAACGGCGGACAGGGTGCCGAGCGAGGCGGCCGGGTCGCCCTCGGCCCCAACTTCCCGCACGATCGTCAGTGCCGCCGCCCGTCGGACCGGCCAGACCGGATCGGCTCGAAACGCCCCGAGTTCGGCCTCCGACATGCCGACCACGGCCGTCATGAACAGGGTCAGGAGACCGTCCCGGTCGCCGGCGTCGGCCAGGGCGCCGAGGGCGGCTACAGTGGCCGGATCGTGGTAGCTCCGCCCCTCGGGCGTCGGAGCACCCTCATAGGACACGACGCGCCCGATCGCGCTGGAGCGAAGCGCGGCCCCGAGACCGACCCGGCCGCCGTACGAGTGCCCCACCACGACCACCGGCCGATCCATTTCGGCGGCTACCGTGTCGGCGACCGTGGCGACATCCTCGAACTCGCGCTCGATCGCGTAGACCGGCCCGTCCCCGGACGCGCCGCGACCGCGGCGGTCGACGGCCAGAAGCCGGAAGTGCTCGGCGAGCCGTGGGCCGACCACGCGAAACGTGGTGTGGTCGGAGGTCGCGCCGTGCACGAGGATCACCGGGAGCCCATCCTCGGGGCCCGATTCGAACACGGCGATGGGGGTCCCGTCGGGCGAGCGGACGTACCGGGGTGGCCGGTCGGCGGTCGTCAACCCGGCTCGGCCTCCATCGCCGGTCGCGCATCTTGGCGGCCTTGCGCATCGTGGGGGCGCCACGCCATCCGCACGTCGGGCTGGCGTTCCTCGTTCTGAGACCCATCGCCGAAGGCGATCTCGACGAATCCCCGGCTCCGGTAGAACGCCCGGGCGCGCTCGTTGACCTGGAAGGTGTACAACTCGAGGCCGTCGGGGCGGCGATCGCGGGCGAGGCTCGTCAGGCGCGAACCGAACCCGCGGCCCTGCTGGTCGGGGTCGACATACAGCTGCTCGAGCGTCGTCGGACCGAGGATCATCAGCCCAACGACCGTACCGTCGGGTCCCGTGGCAAGCCATGTCTCCCGGGTCGGCGCCTCGATCTCGGCGGCGAGCCAGCTCCGGACCGCATCGTCCGGGTGCGCGGGCGGAAAGCCGTACGTTGCCCGGAACGTCGCGAGCCAGAGGTCGCCCACAGTGGCGGCATCGGCCGCCTCGGCTCGGCGCAACCCTGCCGCGGCCGCGTCGACGATCCAGGTTGTCCCGGGGCGTCGCGCGAGCTGCGCCGGCCAACGGGCGGGATCCAGGGTGGGACCGAGGATGTCCGCCAGGACCGACGCCTTTCCGGCCCCCGTGACCACCGCGACGACGGCGCGCGCGGCGGCCACGATCCCCGGGTTGAAGGTGACGCGCGCCACCTGCGGCTCGACATGCGTGGGCGCTGGGATGGCCAGCGCCAACGCCTCCGAAGCGAGCGCCGGGGAGCCCGGAAAGACCGACAGGATGTGGCCGTCCGGTCCCACGCCGAGGAGGACCAGGTCGACGACGGGGACGCCCTCATGCTCGTCGAGGTCGGCCGCGCGCAGATCGGCCGCCGTGGCAGCTGCCGCGGCGTCGATCCCGGGGTCGGTCTCGCCGCTCGGCAGCCCGCGGAACGGATGCACGTTGGCCGAGGGCAGCGGAACGCCGACCGCCACGAGATGCTCCAGGAGGGGCCGGACATTCGAGCGGGGATCGTCCGGAAGGACGTAGCGGTCGTCGCCCCACCACACGTGGATGTCGTCCCACGGGATCCGACCGACCAGGGGTGCAGCGGCGAGGCGATCGTAGATCCCGGCAGGCGTGGACCCACCCGTCGTGACCCAGTGGGCGCGGCCACGCGCGCGGGCGGCGGCGATCAGCGCGTCCGCGATGAGGTCCGCCGCCCGATCCGCCGTCCGACTAGCGTCCGCGACAACCACGAGCTCCCAGGCCCCCGCGGGCATCAGCCGGCCAGGAGGGCGGCGAGCCGGATGGCGTCCGTCCCCACGGGGTCGCGGCCGGTCACCTCGAGGGCCTCGGCGAGGAGATCGTCATCGGTGCGCCGCGCGGCCCGGAAGTCCCGCTCGAGAACGTTGTCGCCGTCGAGCCAGGCGCGGACCTGCACGGTCTCCGCCTCGGCGGTCACGCTCACCCTGAGTTCGGACCCCCGTCGTTCTGCGAGCAGGTCCACCCGGAGGGTCGTCCCGCTGGGTGCGCTGCTGGTGACCGGCTTGAGGGTGACGCCAACAGTCCTGCGGCCGGATCGGAGCGTTGCCTCGAGGAGCTGGCCCGCCCAGCCGCTCGCGCCGGCCGTCAGCGGGCGCTCCACCGTCATCCCGAGTCGCGATGCGAGCCAGGCCGCGTGATACAGCGGTTTGACGACGTTCGTCGATCCCGCCACGCCCGTGCCGTCGCGCGATGCGTAGGTCACCTCGATGGCCCGCAGCGAGCTGACGTAGGGCAGAAGGTCCGGCATGTCGAAGGTCGACGCGATCGCCTCGCGCCATCGCGACTGGCGGGTCAGGGCGAAGTCCGTCACGGCCAGGGACGGATCCTGGAACAAGGCGGCCATCGAGCGAAGGCGCTCGAGCCCGTCACCGGACCACATCGATCCGTCGACCAGCAGCCGATCGGCCATGCCCACGATCTCGTCTGCCATCGGCGTTCCGAACGGCGGCTCGCCCGGCCACCAGACCGTGACCGGCAGGTCGTGGACGAGGAGGGGCGCGACGATCGCCTGGAGGTGCCGTCCGGCCTCGCCTCCGGCGGTCAGGTAGATGATCTCGGCGCAGACCTCGGGAGCGTCGGGCCGGGGCAGGACGCAGTGCGCCTGGATCTGGCCATCGAGCCAGGCCGGGCCGTCGGGATCGGCCGGCGACAGGATCAGCGTCCGCGACGGATGGCGGCCGGTCAACTTGCTGATGATCGACGCCGCGCGCTCGCCGATCTCCGGACGTCGAGCGACGATGACGAGGTTGAGCACACTGGTGCGCGCCGCGATGTGGCGGTCGGCCCGGCCGTCCCCGCTGACATCGGTCGCAAGGTCGGGCTGCGCCCAGATTCGGGCGAGCTCCTTCTCGATGCCGGCGATCGTCCTGGCCCGCGAGGCCCAGCGCATGACCGGGACCCCCGGCGCCGAGGCGATCGAGGCGATCCAGCCGCCCGCCGGCGGATCCAGCGTGGTCATCGCCGCTCCCGGCTCAGATTCGCCGCCAGCGCCGGCCATCGGTTTCCATCAACTGGTCGGCCGCTGTCGGCCCCCACGTGCCGGCCGCGTAGTCGGGGAACGCCGGCGCCGGCTGGCCGGCCCACGCCTCCAGGATCGGAGTCACGATTCCCCACGCCGTCTCCGCCTCGTCGGCCCGGGTGAACAACGACGCGTCGCCGAGGAGGGCGTCGAGGATCAGCGTCTCATAGGCATCGGGCGAGTCGACCGAAAACGCCGAGCCGTACGTGAAGTCCATGTTGACGGTGCGGATGTCGAGCCCGAGGCCGGGCACCTTCGAGCCAAATCGGAGCAGAATTCCCTCGTCCGGCTGGACCCGGATCGCGAGGAGATTGGGTTCAGGGTCGACGGCTGCCTCACGGAAGAGGCGATGGGGGACCGGCCGGAACTGGATCGCGATCTCGGTCGCGCGCTTGGGCAGGCGCTTGCCCATCCGAAGGTAGAACGGCACGCCGGACCAGCGCCAGTCGTCGATGGCGAACTTCGCCGCGACGTAGGTCTCCGTCTCGGACGCCAGGTTGACATCGGGTTCGGATCGATAGCCGGGGACCTGTTCGCCCGCGACCCAGCCGGGCCCGTACTGGGCGCGGATCACGTCGCGGGCAATCCCCGCGGGGGTCATCTCCGCGACGGCGCGCATCACCTTGACCTTCTCGTCGCGCAGGGCGTCGGCGTCCATCGTGGCCGGCGGCTCCATCGTCACCAGCGCCAGCAGCTGAAGGAGGTGGTTCTGGAGGAAGTCGCGGCTGGCCCCGGTCTCCTCGTAGAACGCCCCGCGGCCCTCGAGCCCGATCGACTCCGCCACGGTGATCTGTACGTGGTCCACGTAGCGCCGGTTCCAGAGCGGCTCGAAGATCCCGTTCCCGAAGCGGAACACGAGCAGGTTACGAACGGTCTCCTTGCCCAGGTAGTGGTCGATCCGGTAGACCTGCTTCTCGCGAAAGACCTTGCCCACCTCGCGGTTGAGTCGAATGGCCGAGTCCCGATCGCGCCCGAACGGCTTTTCGATGACGACGCGGCGCCAGCCACCGCCGTGGACCTCGTGGTCGAGTTCGGCACGGCCGAGCTGGCCGATGACCAGGGGAAAGGCCGACGGCTGGGTGGCGAGATAATAGAGCCGGTTGCCCCGGGTCCCATGCGTGGCGTCCAACCGGTCCAGGCGTTCCGCGAGCCGATCGAACATGCCGTCGTCGTCGAAGTCACCCTGCTGATAGTCGACCCGCTCCACGAACGTGCGCACCGGCTCGGCCTCCAGCGGCACCCGGCTGAACGTCTCGAGCGCTGTATGGACCTCCGCCCGGAAGGACGCATCGTCGTAGTCGCGGCGCCCAACGGCCACCACGCGGTACTCGTGCGGCAGGAGATTGGTCCGCCACAGCTGATAGAGGGCGGGGAGGACCTTCCGGCGCGCCAGATCTCCGGTCGCGCCGAACAGGACGAACACGTGTGGATCCGGCACCCGCTCCAGGCGCAGCCCGTCGCGCAGGGGGTTGTGGTCCGTCTTGCGGCTGCGGCGCCGCTTGCCGTCGCGCGCGAGACGCAGGTCCAGCGCGGTCTGCGGAGTGTCTCTTGCGGAGGCCGGTGTCGGCGTCTTCGCGGGCACTGTCAGGCCCCGCCTGCCGTTCCGGACTGCTCGATGGCGACGACCTTTGCGAGGCGGCGACGGTGGCGTTCCTCACCGCTGAACCTGGCGTTCAGGAACGCGACGGCGCACTCGAAGGCGGGCTCAGTGCCGATCACCCGGGCGCCCATGGTCAGCACGTTCATGTCGTCGTGCTCCACGCCCTGGTGCGCGCTGTACGTGTCGTGGCAGACTGCGGCCCTGATGCCGCGGATCTTGTTGGCTGCCACCGACGCGCCGACACCGGAGCCGCAGATCAGGATGCCGCGATCTGCCTTCCCGGCCACGATTGCCTCGCCAAGGCGGACCGCGAAGTCCGGGTAGTCGTCGTTCCGATCCGAACCGTCGCCGCCCAGGTCCACGAGGTCATGGCCGAGCCCGGCAGCACCGAGACGACCCAGCAGGTCGTCCTTCAGTGCGGCCCCGGCATGATCGGCGGCGAAGGCGATTCGCATCTCCCGGCCTCCTCAGTGGTTCCGGGTCAGCCCGTGGGGCTGATGGCCTTGATCCAGCGTGGGGATCCGCCCGCGGAGCCCGTCACGCGCGACGGCTCGACCGACCTCCGCGACGCGCTCCGTGCTGAACCCGAAGTGGGCGAAGATCTGGTCGGCCGGAGCCGATGCGCCGAAGTGGTCGATCCCGATGATCGCACCCTCGTCGCCGGCGTAGCGCTCCCAGCCGAGGCTGATCCCCGCCTCGACCGTCACGCGCCGGCGGACCACCTCGGGCAGCACAGACTCGCGGTAGGCGGCATCCTGTGCGTCGAACCGCTCCCAGCAGGGGAGCGAGACAACCCGCGTCGGGATCCCGTCGGCCTCGAGCGTCTCGGCGGCACCGAACGCAAGCTGGAGCTCGGAGCCGGTCGCGATGAGGATGAGCTGGGCTGCTCCGCCGTTCGCCTCCGAGGAAGCCGCTCGCAGTACGTAGCCGCCCCGGGCGACACCGCTCGGTGCCAGCGTGTCGGTTCCGGGCAGCGTCGCCACCTTCTGGCGCGTGAACGCGAGAGCCACCGGTCCATCGCCTCGTTCGACGGCCATCCGCCAGGCCGCAGCCGCCTCGTTCGCATCGCCGGGGCGTACGAACCACAGGTTGGGAATGGCGCGCAGAGCTGCGTAATGCTCCACGGGCTGGTGGGTGGGGCCGTCCTCGCCGAGGCCCACCGAGTCGTGTGTCCAGACGTAGATCACGTGCAGGCCGGCGATGGCAGCAATCCGCACCGAGCCGCGCATGTAATCGCTGAACGTCAGGAACGTCGCGCAATAGGGCGCGAACCCGCCGTGATAGGCGATGCCGTTCGTGATCCCGCCCATGGCGTGCTCGCGCACGCCGAAGCGGAGGTTGCGTCCGGCCTCATCGGCCGTGAAATTGGGCGCGCCTTTGATGTCCGTCAGGTTCGATTCCGACAGGTCCGCCGCGCCACCGAACAGCTCCGGGACCGGCCCCGCGAGCGCCTGGATCGCCTCCTGGCTGGCGTTGCGGGTCGCAACCGCGGAACCCGTCTCGTAGGTCGCGAGGCCGGCGTCCCAGGCCGCGGCCAGCTTTCCGGCCAGGCGCCGACGGAGCTCGGCGGCAAGGTCCGGGAACGCCCCTGCGTAGGCATCCATCCGCGCGTCCCAATCGCGTACCCGCTCTTCGCCGCGGGCGATCGCCTCGCGGAAGATGGCCAGGGCATCCGCGGGAATCGCGAACTGCGCGTCCGGATCCCACCCGTAGGCCTCCTTCGTGAGGCGCACCTCGTCCGGGCCGAGCGGCGCCCCGTGGGCCTTCTGCGAGTCCTGCTTGTTGGGGCTGCCGAACCCGATATTCGTCCGGACGGCGATCAGGCTGGGCCGCGGATCCTCGCGGGCCGCGTCGATGGCTGCTCCGATCGCGACCGTATCGGTCCCGTCCACGACCCGCTGGGTGTGCCAACCGTACGCGTCGAAACGCTTCAGGACGTCCTCCGACCAGGCCATCGCCGTTGGCCCGTCGAGCTGGATGCTGTTGTCGTCGTAGAGGAACACGAGCTTGCCGAGACGCAGGTGGCCGGCCAGGCTGGCAGCCTCGGACGCGATGCCCTCCTGGAGGTCGCCGTCGGAGCAGATCCCGTAGGTCCAGTGGTCCACGACCTCGTGGCCGTCGCGATTGAACTCGGCGGCGAGACGGCGCTCGGCGATGGCCATGCCCACGGCGTTCGTGAGGCCCTGACCCAACGGGCCGGTGGTCGCCTCGACGCCGGCGGTGAGCCCGTACTCGGGGTGGCCGGGAGTCCGCGAGCCCCACTGGCGGAACGACTTGAGGTCGTCCAGCGTGAGGTCGTAGCCGGTCAGGTGGAGGAGCGAGTAAAGGAGCATCGACGCATGGCCGGCCGACAGCACGAACCGGTCGCGATCCGGCCATGCCGGGTGCGTCGGGGCGTGGCGCAGGAACCTGGTCCACAGCACAAAGGCCATCGGCGCCGCGCCCATCGGTGCACCGGGATGGCCGGAATTGGCCTTCTGGACGCCGTCGATCGAGAGGGTCCGGATCGTGTCGATGGCGAGGCGCTCCAGCGCCGGCGGGGCGAGGGTCATCGGGTCGGCGTCTCCGTGCGGGCCAGACGGGATGTCGGCATTGTACATCGGTCACCGGCCTGGGCTGGATCGCTTCAGGGATGGACCCTCACCGACTGGACCCGGCTACCATCGGCACGATGGTTTCGCAAAGCCGGCCCGGCAAGCCTCGACGCCCGCGTGTCATCGTCCTCGGCGACCTCATGGTCGACGTGGTCGTGGCGCCCGAGCGAGGCCTCGAATCCGCGACGGACGTCCCCGGCCGTGTGCGCTTGCGCCAGGGTGGATCCGCGGCCAACACGGCCCGCTGGCTGGCGCGGCTCGGGGTGCGGGCCGAGCTCGTCTGTGCGGTCGGCCGCGACCGAGCCGGGAGGGCCCTCACCGACGCCGTTCGCGGGGACGGGGTGCTGGTTCATGGCCCCAGGGTGGCCGGCTCGCCGAGCGGACGCATCGGCGTGGTCGTCGCACCGGGCGGCGAGCGCTCCTTCGTGGCGGACCGTGGTGCCGCCGATTACCTCGACGCCGCCGACCTGCGTCCCGCATGGTTCGATCGGGTCGACCTCCTGCACCTGCCCGCCTACTCTCTGCTGGGGCCGTCGCTCGGCGCTGCGGGGCGGCGGGCGGTGTCGCTCGCCCACGCAGGCGGGGCGCTGGTAACCGTGGACCTGGCGTCGAGCGGGCCGCTGCTCGCCGGCGGGCGGCGCGCGGCGCGCGATCTGATTCGGGGCGTGGCGCCGGACCTCCTGTTCGCCACCGCGGATGAGGCGACGGCGTTCATCGGCTCTTCGTCGGCGGAGGCCCTCCTGGACGTTGCGCCGGCCGCGGTGATCAAGCGAGGGGCGAACGGGGCGACGATCGTGGCCACGGACGGTGACCATCGGCTGCGTTTCGAGGTTGCCACGCGGCCGATCGTGGCAACGGACACCACCGGCGCCGGCGACGCCTTCGACGCCGGGTTCATCGTCGGCTGGCTGGCAGCACGGGCGGCGGGACGCCCGACGGCAGGAGCACTCCAGCGGGCGGCGCTCGCAGGTCATCGTGCGGCCGCCCGTCAGCTGGTCCGCGACCCCGGAGACCTGCCACTGCTCTGAGGCGCGATTCGGGCGCTACGCTGTCGCCATGTCCCGCCCCGCCCGCCAGCTCCACGGCCTCTCGACGATCCTCGACCTCTCAGCGGAGGTCGCCGATGGAATCGCCGGTGGCCGTCCGCTGGTCGCGCTGGAATCCACGCTGATCAGTCACGGGCTTCCGTACCCGGCGAATATCGAGGTCGCGCGTGCATCTGAGGCGGCCGTTCGCGAGAGCGGCGCCGTCCCGGCCACGGTTGCGCTCCGCGACGGCCGGATCCTGGTTGGCCTGGACGACGCAGCCCTCGAGGCGCTGGCGACCGCCCTCCCCGGAAGCGTTCGAAAGGCCGCGCGACCCAGCCTCGCCGTCGCGCTCGCGGCGGGCGGGTGGGCCGCCACGACGGTGTCGGCGACGATAATCGCTGCGCACGCGGCCGGCATTCATGTCTTCGCCACGGGTGGGATCGGCGGCGTCCACCGCGGGGCTCTCGGTCGCCCCGGCTCGACGACCGCCCCGACCCTCGACATCTCAGCCGACCTCGAGGAGCTCGGCCGCACCCCGGTGGCGGTCGTCTGTGCCGGCCCCAAGGCGATCCTCGACGTCCCGGCGACCCTCGAGTACCTGGAAACCCGTGGCGTGCCGGTCATCGCGATCGGCCAGGAGGATCTGCCCGGGTTCTACGCTCGGTCCAGCGGAGTTCGCGCGCCGCACAGCGCCGCCGACGTGGCGACTGCGGCCGGCATCGTCGCCCGACAGCTGTCCCTCGGTCTAGGCGGCGGCGTCCTCCTGTGCGTTCCGGTTCCGGCGGCCGAGGCCCTGCCCGATGCCGTGGCCCGCGACGCGGTGGAGCAGGCGATCGCCGAGGCGGATGCAGCCGGCGTGGGTGGACCGGCGCTGACTCCGTGGCTCCTCGCCCGGATCGCCTCCATCACCGACGGCGCGTCGGTTCGAGCGAACACGGCGCTGATCGTCAACGACGCGCGGGTCGCCGGTCGGCTCGCGGCGGCCCTGGGCAGCCTCGACTGACGTGGAGTCCGACTGACGCCGTTCAGTCGACGTCAGGCCGGACGAACGACCGGCAATCCGACGGCACGCGCCGCCTCGGCCTGGGATCGTCATAGGTCACGAAGGCGTCAAGGCCCGGGATCGCGAGCGCGGTCGCCACGTGGATGGCGTCGAGTGTCCCCAGCGCGCCCGATCGGATGGTCCCGGCGCTTCGGGCCACGTCTCGGTCCAACTCGAACACCTCGACCGAGTCGAGGACCGCGGCGAGGTGCGCGGGGTCGTGATCGCGGCGAGCCACTGCGCGGTGCGCCTCGATGAGTCCGACGCGACTGCAGACGACTCGATCGCTCTCCACGTACCAACGCCGCGCGGCCGCCGAGTCGGGTTCGTCGAGAACGAGTTTGACCAGCGCCGATGCATCGACGTCGTGGGCAGCCCCCATGTTCGATGGTTGTCTTCCATTCGTTCGACGGCTATGGCCCCAGCGCACGGGCGCGCTATACTGCCCGCCTCCGAACCACAGCGTCCTCGGGGGACCCATGTCCGCGTCCATCACCGCTCCCGCGATCGAGGTCCGTGACCTGCGCCGCGTCTACGACGCCAAGCCGGCCCCGGTCGTCGCGCTGCGCGGCATCGATCTCGAAGTCCGGCCGGGCGAGTTCTTCGGCCTCCTCGGTCCGAACGGCGCCGGCAAGACGACGCTCATCAAGATCCTGACCACCCTGCTCCTCCCGAGCAGTGGAACGGCAAGGGTCTTCGGCTTCGACGTGGTCGACGAGACCACGCAGATCCGGCGGATCATGAACATGGTCGCCGGCGGCGAACAGTCCGGCTACGGGATCCTCACCGTTCGCGAGCAGCTCTGGATGTTCAGCCAGTTTTACGGCCTTGGACGGCGCGACGGCTGGCGGCGTGTCGACGAACTGATCGACGCCGTCGATCTCGGCGAGCAACGCCTGCAACGGGTCAGCACGCTGTCCACCGGCGAGCGACAGAAGATGAACATGGTCCGCGGCCTGCTCAACGATCCGTGGATCTTCTTCCTCGACGAGCCGACCCTCGGCCTGGACGTGTCCGCTGCACGCGGGATCAGACAGCTGATTCTTGACTGGAAGGGCGCCGTCGACGGCCGGACCGTGTTGCTCACGACCCACTACATGGCCGAGGCGGACGAGCTGTGCGACCGGCTCGCGATCGTCGATCATGGACGCATCCTCGCGATCGGCACCCCCGCCGAACTCAAGCGTCGGGTCCAGGCCGAGTCGATCTTCCGACTCGAGGTGGACCGACTCGACGACGGACCCGGGTCCCTGGCCCGACTCCCCGGTGTTCTCAGTGCGGCAGCGGCAAGTGCCGGCGAGCTCGATGCGGAGCGCCAGACGGTCGCCGTCAACCTGGTCCTCGCGGATGACGCCGCTCTGAGTGGCGTCGTCGGCGCCCTGAGCGGCCTCGGCTCGCAGATCCTCGCGCTGCGCAAGTCCGAGCCGACCCTCGAGGACGTGTTCGTCGAGCTGGTGGGTCGAGGCTTTGACGCTGAGGAAGGGCCGAACGACCCGGAGGCGGGCGGACCCGACGGTGCCGTTCAGGGCGAGCCCGGCGTCGAGGCACATTCGGGATGAGCGCCTTCGTTCGGCGGGAGGGTGGGAGCCCCCTCGAGTCTGCGACCTGGACGCCTCGCCAGATCTTCATGACCAACCTGCGGACCGTTGGCGGCCGCGCCTACCCGCGGGTCACCGGCATGTTCCGTGAGAAGTCGTGGGTCTTTTTCGAGATCCTGTTGCCGTTCCTTGCGACGTCCGCGTTCGTCTTTGTCTACCGCGCCATCGATGCGCCCCGGGAGTACATCGGATTCGTCGTCATCGGCGGGGCGATGACCGCGTTCTGGCTCAACGTCATCTGGATGATGGCGCAGCAGCTGTGGTGGGAGAAGAGCCAGGGCAACCTCGAACTGTACTTCGCGGCTCCCATGTCCATCACCGCCGTGCTCTTTGGGATGGCGTTCGGCGGCTTCGTCATGAGTTCGGGGCGTGCGGCCGCGGTCCTCGTCGTGGCGACCGCGCTGTACGGCGTCGAGTTCGCCGTCGACCAATGGCTGCTCCTGGGGGGTGTTTTCCTCCTCACGATGTCGGCGCTGTACGGCCTCGGGATGGTCCTGGCCAGCCTCTTCCTGATGTGGGCCGCGAGGCATCTCGCCGATGAGCGTCGGCTGGTCGGCGGAGACGCGATAGACGGCGCTGGTGCTCATCAGGATGAAGCGACGGATGGTCGGCGTGCGCTCCGCGAGGTGCAGCAACAGGCGCAGGA
>JANNUK010000179.1:0-7309 GCA_031395155.1 Chloroflexota bacterium
GGCCCGGCAGCCGGCCGCCCCCCCGACAACCCCATGGACACGCTCGTTCAGGCGCTCGTCATGGGGCTCGTGCAGGGCCTCACCGAGTTCCTGCCCATCTCCAGTTCGGGGCACCTGATCGCCGTCCCGGTGCTCCTGGGCTGGGACGATCCGTTCATCGGCTCGCTGGCCTTCAGCGTCATGCTCCACCTGGGCACCCTGGGGGCGCTCCTCGTCTACTTTCGGGCCGACTGGCTGCGCCTCGTGCCGGCCGGCCTGGCGACGCTGCGCGATCGCTCGCTTGCCGGGAACCCGGATCGCCGCCTGGCCTGGATGCTCGCCCTCGCGACCGTTCCCGCGATCGTGGGAGGGCTGCTGCTCAACGACCTCGCCGAGACCACGTTTCGCGAGATCACCCTGGTCGCGGTCACGCTCGTCATCGGGGCGGCCATCCTGTGGCTGGCCGACCGACGCGGCAGCCGAACCCGATCTGTTGCGGACGTGACGTTCCCGATCGCCATCGCCATCGGGTTCGCCCAGGCGGCCGCGCTCGTGCCCGGAATCAGCCGGTCCGGCATCTCGATCTCGGCGGGGCTGTTCGCCGGCCTCGATCGATCGTCGGCCGCGCGCTTCAGCTTCCTGCTGGCCACGCCGGTGACCGCGCTTGCCGGCACCTATGAGGCAATGCGGCTCCTGACCGGCGACGCGGGATTCGACGTCTCGAGCCAGGCCGGCGTCCTTGGCGTGGGCATGGTTGCTGCGTTCCTTGCCGGTCTCGCCGCGATCGCCGGCCTCCTGCGCTTCCTGCGCACCCAACCAACCACGGTCTTCGTCGCCTACCGGCTCGTCTTTGCGGCGGTCATCCTGATCTGGTGGTTGGGCCTCGGGCGCTAGGATGCGTTCGGGAGGCGATCCGTGGAGGTCATGAAAGCGCTTCGGCAGAGGGCCATTCGCGACCTCGTCGGACAGCGCCCCATCCGGACGCAACAGGAACTGGCCGCGGCCATTCGGGAGCGCGGCATCCGGGCCACGCAGGCCACCATCAGCCGCGACGTCGCCGAGCTGGGCCTCGTGAAGGTCTCGCGGGGCGGGGTTCGAGCCTACGCTCTGCCGGCCCGGCTGGCCGAGGCCGAGGCGTCCGGGGAGGATCGCCTGCGCACCCTCCTGCACGACCTCCCGGTCGAGGTTGGGCAATCGGGACTGACACTGGTCGTTCGGACGCTGCCCGGGTCGGCGCACGCGATCGCGGCCGCCCTCGATCGGGCGCGCTGGAGCGAGGTGGCCGGTTCGATCGCCGGCGACGACACGCTCTTCGTTGCCTGTCGCACTCGCGACGGCATGGGTCGCGTCAAGGCGCGCCTGACGGCCCTCGCAGCGTCAGACTGACGGACGGCAATGGCCCGACACCGGCAATGGCCCGCTTTGACACCCTGACGAGCCCGCGGTAGGCTACCGACCGGCTCGAACTTCAGGCGCGCGAACGGAACGCGACGACCTGGAGTTCTTCTATGATCCGACACCCCCACCGGGGAGCGCAGACGTGAACAACAAGCCCACCTACCTGTCGCGTGAAGGCCTCAAGAAACTCCGCGAGGAGCTCGCGGACATGGTCACGGTCAAGCGCGTCGAGGTCGCCCAGCGAATCCACGATGCCAAGGAGCACGGCGACCTGTCCGAGAACGCCGAGTACGAGGACGCCAAGAACGAGCAGGCGTTCGTCGAAGGTCGAATCCAGACCCTCGAAGTGCTCATCAAGAATGCGACGCTCATCGACGAGCACCACTCGACGGACTTCGTCCAGATCGGTTCGACGGTCAAGGTCAAGACGGACGAGGGGACCGAGACGTACACGATCGTCGGTTCGGCCGAGGCCGATCCGGCGCAGGGCAAGATCAGCAACGAGAGCCCGGTTGGGCGATCCCTCCTCGGCAAGAAGAAGGGCGAAAAGATCGTCGTCAAGGTGCCGGCCGGGGACGATACGTACACGATCGTCACGATCACCTGACCGCCCGCGGCGGAAGCGAAGGCAGCCGATGGACTGGGCCCACGAGCTGGCGACCCGGGTAAGCGGCCCACAGGTCGTCAACGATTCCAAAACGCCGTCGGGGACCGTCCACGTCGGGAGCCTCCGCGGGCCGGTCATCCTCGACACGATCGTTCGCGCGCTTCGCGCCGACGGCATCGAGACCACGTTGCTCTACGGCGTCGACGACCTCGACCCGATGGATGCCCAGGCGCTGCTGACACCGGATGCGGTCGATCGCTACATGGGTGTGCCGCTGGCCCACGTCCCGGACCAGGCCGCTGACGGGCACGCCAGTTATGCGCGCCATCACGCGCAGACCTTTATCGACACGTTCGCCGGGCTCGGAATCCACCCAGATCGCTACTACTGGATGAGCGACATCTACCCGACCGGGGCGATGGACGGGTACATCCGGACGGCCCTCGACCGAGCCGCCCAGGTCCGCGAGATTTACCGTCGGGTGGCCAATGTCCAGCACCCGGACGCCTGGCACCCGGTCAGCGTCATCTGCGAGCGCTGCGGCAAGGTGGGGACGACCATTGTCACCGGCTGGGACGGTGAGCGCGTGTTCTACGAATGCCGGCCCGACCTGGTCGCCTGGGCCCATGGCTGTGGCACGAGCGGCTGGGTGGCGCCCTTCGCCGGGCGGGCCAAGCTTCCCTGGAACCTGGAGTGGGCGGCCCAGTGGAGCCTGTTCGGCGTAACGATCGAACCGTGCGGCAAGGACCTGGCCACGGCAGGCGGGTCGCGCGATCGATCCGACGCGATCGCGCGCGAGGTCTTCGAACGGGAACCACCGCTCAACGTCCCGTACGAGTTCCTCAACATCGGCGGGCGCAAGATGTCGACCTCGAAAGGACATGGCGCGCCGGCCCACCGGATCGTCGAGGTGGTCCCGCCCGAGCAGCTGCGACTCCTGTTCCTGCGGCCTCGTCCCAACCAGGCCATCGAGTTCGACCCCGACGGGACCGATGCCATCCCGCGCCTGTTCGATGAGTTCGACCGGCTGGCCGCCGCGACGGCCGGGCACGACGTCAAGGGCGAGCTTCCGGCCGGCTTCGAGTCGGTCTTCCGCTACTCCCTGCTGGACGCCGCTGCCGACGTGACGGCCGAGGCGGCGGCCTTCCGACCACCGTTCGCTCACCTCGCCCTGCTCAGCCAGGTACCCGGCATCGACGTGGCGGCGCTCGTGGAGGCGGAGAAGGGGAGTGCGCTCGACGATCGGGAACGGGTGATCTTCGAGCAGCGGCTGGCTGCCGCCACCGCCTGGCTGGAGGCCTATGCTCCGGATCGAGCGCGGATCGCCGTCGCGGAGGCGGGCCTCCCCGCGGAGGCGGTCGCCCTCGACGACGACCAGCGCGCCTTCCTCGCCGCCCTGCTGCCGGCGTCCGACCCGACGACCGGGGCGAGCAACGGCGAGACCTGGCAGGAGGCGATCTTTCGCGCTGCCGAGGCCCGCGGGCTGCCGGCCGGTCGCGCGTTCCAGGCGTTGTACCTCGCGTTCCTCGGCCGACCGAATGGGCCCCGCGCGGGCTGGCTGCTCGCCAGTCTGGACCGCACGTTCGTCGCGCGTCGCCTGGCCGAGGGCGCTGGTACGATCGAGCGGTGAGCGTCGGACTGCCCCGGCTGCGCGAGGAGCCGGACCGGATCCGCCAGGGAGCGATCGACAAGGGTGAGGACCCCTCGATCGTCGATGACGCGTTGGCCGCCGACGAGCGGCGACGGGCGCTGCTCGGCGAGGGCGATCGGCTCAAGTTCGAGCGGAACGCGGCGTCGAAACAGGTCGGTGAGGCGATCAAGGGCGGCGCCCGCCCCGATGGCGCCGAGGTGGCAGGCCTCCGTGCGGCATCCAGTGCCCTTGGCGAACGGATCAGCGCGATCGATGCCGACTTGTCCGATGTTGAGGCGCGCGTCGAGGATCTGCTCCTGCGCATCCCGAACCCGGCGGACCCCGACGTTCCGGTGGGCGGCGAGGAAGCGAACGTCACGGTGCGGACGTGGGGCGAGCTGCTGCCCCGCCGGCAGCCCCATGTCGGCGAAGTGGGTGCCGACGCCGCCCCCGGCGACGCGAGTTGGGAGCGGCGCCCGCACTGGGAGGTCGCCGAGGAGCTCGGGATCATCGACCTGGCCCGTGGCGCGAAGGTCGCCGGCTCCGGATTCCCGGTGTATCGCGGCGCGGGCGCGGCCCTCCAGCGCGCCCTCATCATGTGGTTCCTCGACGTCCATACCCGCGAGAACGGCTTCACCGAGATCTGGCCGCCGATCGTCGTGAACGCCGACTCTGCCCGCGGGACCGGCCAGATCCCCGACAAGGAGGACCAGTTGTACGTCGTCACCCGCGACGACCTGTACCTGGTCCCAACGGCCGAGGTCCCGGTGACGAACCTCCACCGCGACGAGATCCTGGAGGCCACGGAGCTCCCGGTTCGCTACGCCGCCTATACCCCGTGCTTCCGGCGCGAGGCCGGCGCCGCGGGCAAGGACACCCGGGGAATCCTGCGCGTCCACCAGTTCGACAAGGTGGAGATGGTCCTCTTCGAGCGGCCCGAGGAATCGACAGCGGCCCTGGAATGGATGACCGGGCGCGCCGAGGACCTCATCCAGCGCCTCGGGCTTGCCTACCGGGTCGTGCTCATGGCGACGCGCGAGATGGGCTTCGTCCAGGCCCGAAAGTACGACCTCGAGGTCTGGGCGCCCGGCGTGGAGCGCTGGCTCGAAGTGAGCTCGTGTTCGAATTTCGGTGACTACCAGGCGCGTCGGATGGCCATCCGCTATCGCCCGGAAGCGGGGGCGAAGCCCGAACTCGTGCATACCCTCAACGGATCCGGCCTGGCGCTGGCGCGCATCGTGGCCGCGATCCTCGAGACATATCAGGAAGCGGACGGCTCGGTCCGCCTCCCCGATGTCCTGCGCCCGTATATGGGCGCCGAGCGGATCACCGCTTCCGCCTGACTCCGGCGCGCCGAGCGGGGTCGCCGCACCCGTCCGGTGCGCTCCAGCACCGGACCTTCGTAAGGTGGGCCGGCGGGGCGCGATCCAGTACCTTCGCCCCCTCGAACCTCCTCGAACCTGCAGTACGAGGGTAACCTTCGCATGATTCGGACGCCGGTCGCACGCCCCCGGCCCGTGCTGCTCCTCCTGGTCTACGGAGCGGTCCTGATTCTCGTGGGCATCACGGCCAGCGCCCAGGCCGTCCTGGTGTCCTCGCACTTCTCGGCGACGGCGCTGGGGGCAATCCTTGACAGCGATGCGACCACCGTTCGAAAGGTGGTCAGCGGCGAGCTTCGGGCGACCGACCTGGACGCGACGGCCATCACGCCTGCCCGGATCACCGCGCTCGAGTCAATGCTCGAGACGCTGACCGAACGCGAGGCGCTCGTTCGGGCCGAACTGCGCGGACCCGACGGGACGATCATTGCCGCCAGCGAACCCGGCCTCTCCGGCGAGCGCGTGGGTCCAGATCGCGAGTTCACGGCCGCCCTCGCGGGCCAGGCAGCAGCGTCGATCAAGTCCGCGCCCGAGGCGGGGATCGGACCCGGCACGATCGACCCCGACGCAGTCCTGCGCGAGGTCCTGCCGCTGAAGCTGGCCGACGGCACCGTGCCCGCGGTCCTCCTCGTCTGGCGAGACGCCGACCCAATCCTTGGCCAGCTCAACGACGTCCGCCGCGACGTCGTCCTCGTCACGCTTCTGGCGGCCATCGTGGCTGCGGTGATCCTGACGCTGATCTTCCGATCCGCGCAGGCCCGCCTGGCCAGCCAGGGCCAGGCCCTGATCGCCGCTGCGCGGACCGACCCGCTCACCGGGACGCTCAACCACGGCGCTCTGGTCGATGAGCTGAGCGACCGGATCGCACGGGCGCAGAAAACCGGCGGTTCGGTGGGCGTCGCCCTCTTCGACCTCGACAACTTCACGCTGCTCAACGACACCCACGGGCATGCCGTGGGCGACGAGGCCCTCCGGGCGCTCGCCGATGTCGTGCGCGACCATGTTCTGAGCGGGTCCGTCGTCGGCCGCTTCGGTCCGGACGAGTTCCTCATCATCGGCGACGCCGGCCGGGCCGATGATCTGGCCCCGGCCGCTGAGGCAGTCCGCGCCTCACTCGGCGACCTGGCCGCGTCCGTACCGGGCAACGATCCACTGCCCCTGACCGTGAGCGCCTCGATCGCCCGGTACCCGGACGACGGAGGGTCGGCGAACATCCTTCTCGCATCGCTCGTGGCGAGCCTCGAGCTGGCCCGGGCGAGCGGCGGCGATCGGGTCCAGGTCGCCGGCCACCTGCCCGCTGCCCCTGCGCGGGCTTCGTCCTTCGACGTGTACCAGGGCCTCGTGTTCGCCATCGACACCAAGGACCGCTATACGAAACGCCACTCGGAGGATGTGGCTCGCTACGCCATCTTCCTGGGGCAGCGCCTCGGGCTGGACGATCCGGTGCTCGAGACGCTCCGCACGGCCGGCCTCCTCCACGACGTGGGCAAGATCGGGATCCCCGACGAGATCCTGCGCAAGCCGAGCCGGCTGACGGCGGAAGAGTCGGACACCGTCAAGCAACATGTGGTTCTCGGAGACATGATCATCCGCAACCTGCCCGGGATCGACGAGATCCGTCGGGCCGTGCGGCACCACCACGAGCGGTGGGACGGACGAGGGTATCTTGACGCCCTGGCAGGTGAGGACATCCCGGACATCGCCCGGATCCTGGCCGTCGCCGACGCGTTCTCGGCCATGACGACGAGTCGCCCCTATCGCAAGGCGCTCGACGTTCTCGAGGCGATCGCACGACTCGGGGACGCAGCCGGAACGCAGCTGGACGAGCGGCTGGTCCGGCTCTTCCTCGCCGGGCTCGAACAGGCGCCCGACGCCCCGCTTCCCGGCGCCGACCGCGCGCCGCTGTGGAGCCCGCGCGCCCGAGTCGCGTGATGCGGGTCCCGCGTTCGCTCCTGACGGCCGGGGTGATTGCCATGGTCGGAGTGGCGGTGGGGATCCGGGGCATCGCGCTCATCGGGTCTCAGGTGTCCGGTGACGGGATCTCCGGCTTGATCGGCGTCAGCGATGTACGTGCCGGACACGTGAACCCGGTCGGTGTGCCGGACATGTATGCCACCACGATGGGCACTGTCCTCAATGTGCCGGTGCCCGGCGTGCTGGTCAACGACCGGCCAGCCCATCTGCTCATGACGCTTGAGGCCGATCTCCAGGATGGGGCACGGTACGGAACGGTGGTTCTCTCCCTGAACGGGTCGTTCACGTATACCCCTCCATCGATCGGGGTCGGGGTCGGGAGTGGTGGGAGCGTCGCGGTCG
>JANNUK010000195.1:0-11082 GCA_031395155.1 Chloroflexota bacterium
GCCGGCTATGCGGTCAACCAGCTCCACGGCCACGTGGGCGATCGGATCCGGGTGACCTACACGCTGCGCAACACGAGCCGGATCCCGAAGCCGTGGCTGGAGGTTCACAACCCGACCACGCTGCCGGGCGGCTTGCCGGGCCGGGCCATCTCGGTCGCCGGTTCCACGGAGCGCTCGTGGTTGGTGCGAACGCCCCTCACCCGGCGCGGACACTTCAGGGTTGAACCGCTCCAGGTCCGAACCGGCGATCCGTTCGGCCTGTTCGAGGCCTCGGCATCGGTGGGGCAGGGGGTGACGGTTGTCGTCTATCCTCGCATCGAACCGATCCCGCTCTGGCGACTGCCGGCGACGAACCTGGAGGGTAGCCAGTCGTCTCCTGAGCGAACCCTGCAGACGACGCCGCTCGCCACCTCTGTCCGGCCGTACGCGCCCGGCGACGCGATGAACCGCATCCACTGGAAGGCGACGGCCCGCCACGGCGAGATCCAGGTGAAAGAGTTCGAGCTGGAGCAGACTGCCGACGCGTGGATCGTCCTGGACCTCGATCGCGGCGTGCAGGCCGGACGCGGCGATGAATCGACTGTCGAGGCCGGTGTCCGAGTCGCGGCGACCGTTGCCGACAAGGCGATCCTGGAGAACCGGGCCGTCGGGATCACGGTTGGCGGGCTGCGCGCGGCGATCGTGCCGACCGACCGCGGATCCCGTCAGCACCTCAAGATCATGCAGCTCCTGGCCGCGGTCGAAGGCGATGGCTCGACGCCACTTGTCGAGACGATCGTGATGAGTGCTCCACGGATCCGTCGCGGGATGACCGTGATCGTGGTCACGTCGTCGCTCGACACGAGCTGGGTGCGGCCGATCGGCACGCTTCGAGCCCGGGGCATCGGGTGCGTCGCGGTTCTGCTTGATGCCGGCGCATTCGAACATCGCGACCGCGAAGAGCGGGCCCGCCTGGCCGGCCACCCGCCGTACCATGCCGACGCCGAGGTCGAAGCCGCCCGGGCGCGTCGAGCCCGGGCTCTCCAGCACGCCCTGGCCGAATTCGAGATCCGAACGTTCCTGGTCGGGCCCGATCAGGCACTCGGTGAGGTTCTCGTCGGATGAGCGCCACCGTCTCGACTCCCTCCGGCAGCCGGCCGTTCCCGCTGCCACTGACTGCCCCGCCCGCCGAGGGCTGGCTGACCGTCGGCCTCGTCGCCCTGATGGCCGTCACGGTCGGTTGGTCGCTGGATGACCCGGGCTGGGTGACAGGACGCGTCGAATTGACCGACTTCCTGGCGCCGGCGGCGCTGGTCGGCGCCGCAGCTGGCTTCCTCGGGGCCAAGTCCGGCGTGCGCCGCTGGATCGCCCACCTGGCTGGCGCAGTTCTCGCCGCGATCGTCCTCCCGATTCTCGTCGGGGCGGCGATCACCGAGGGCGGCACGCCGATTGACTGGTTCCTCGCGACGGCACAATCGACCGTCGGAGCCTGGATCGACCTTGCCATTCTCGAACTGCTGGTGACCCAGCAGTTGGGACACCACCTCCTCGTGTTCGGGATCGTCGCGTGGGGAACCGGTCAGTTCGCGGCGTACGCCGTTTTCGGCCACCGCCGCCCGATTGACGCGGTCACCGTGTCCGGGCTCGTTTTACTCGCGAGCATGGCGGCCACGTATCGCGACCAACTGCATTACCTGATCGCCTTCTCCACTGCCGCCCTTCTCTTGCTCGTCCGCTCCCATGCACTTGACGAGCAGACCGCCTGGGTTCGTCGCCGGATCGGCGATCCCGCCGTGGTTCGCTCGCTCTACCTGCGCGGCGGGACGGCCTTCATCGCACTGGCCGTGCTCGGATCACTCGTTCTGACGGCTACCGCGTCGTCGGCGCCGCTGCAGGGCATCTGGGCGGACCTGCCGCAACGCCTCGCCGACGTCGGCCAGACCCTCCAGCGATTTCTTCCCGACGGCGGCGCGAATCGCTCCGGCGGGGGAGTTTCGTTCGGTGCGTCGACGACGATCAGCGGCCGGTGGTTCACGAGCGACGCGAAGTTGCTCACGATCGAGGTTCCGCGCGACGAGGGTGCCACCAAGTTCTACTGGCGGATGGTCGTGTACGACAAGTTCGCCGAGCGCGGCTGGCGGTGGGGCACTCCGAACCCATCGATCGTCGTCGACGCAGGAGCAAGCATCCTCGACGGTCTCGCCGACGATCCGGCCACGCTTGGGGCCCGACGGGAGGTCACGTTCACCGTGCGCCCGCTGCCCGGCGGCTATCGCGGCACCTTTGTCGTCGGACCGCAGACGATCCTCAGCCTCGATCGTCCATCGACCCTTTCGGCCGTGGATCGGGCGGGGTTCTTCGGCGGGCTCGAGCGTGACGGGAGCGATGGGTACACGGTCACCGCCCTCGTTCCGATCGAGGAGGATATCGTGGGTGGCCTGACCGAAAATCGGCTGCGTGCGGCCGGTTCGTCCTACCCGGGCGCGGTCCTTGCCCGCCATCTCGAGGTCCCCGCTGGGACGCTCGGGCCGGAGGCCCTGAAGGTGCTGGCCGACGTGAAGGCAGAAGCGGCGACCCGGTCACCGAACCTCAACCCGTATGACCTGGCAGCGACGATGGTTCGCGTCCTGCGGGACCCACAGCGGTTCACGTACAGCACGGATGTCACGGACGTCGATTGCGGCGATCGGAGCATCGTCGAATGCTTCGCCTGGTCTCGCCGCGGCTTCTGCCAGTACTACGCCTCGACCATGGCCCTGCTGCTCCGCAAGGAAGGGATTCCGACCCGGTTGGTCCAGGGGTTCCTTCCCGGGGAGCGTGACCCTGTCACGGGAATCGAAACGATTCGGAGCCTCAACACGCACGCCTGGGTCGAGGTCTACTTTCCCGGCTACGGCTGGGTCGACTTTGACCCCACGGGTGGCGGCGTGGCGCAGGACACACCGCTGACCGTTGGTGAGCCGATCCCGACGGCCGAGCCCACCCCCAGCCCGACCCTCGCGCTGGGCACGGGCGGCCTTGGCGACGAGACCGATCCGCCGCTGGTTCCCGGCGATGGCTCGACATCGAACCCCCGAACCGACCAGACCGGCCCATTCGTGGCGATTGGGGTACTGCTCGCGATCGCCTTCGGCGGGTTGGCGTTCGTCGTCTGGCAGCGCGGCCCACGCGGCGAGGTCGGCGCGGATGCCGCATGGCGCGGCGTCGGTCGTCTCGCGGCACGGTTCGGGTTTGGACCACGGCCGGCGCAGACCGTCTTCGAATATGCGGGACAGCTGGGCGACGTCCTGCCATCGGCACGGCCGGAGTTGCAGACAGTGGCGCGGGCCAAGGTGGAGGTGGCGTATGGCCGGCAGTCCCTCGAGCCGGATCGCCTGCGCGCGGTCCGTGACGCCCACCGCCGCCTGCGCCTGGGGCTCCTGCGCCTCGCCCTCCGCCGGCGCGAGCGTTGGTCACGCCGACAGGGAGGCCGGACCGGCTAGAGAGCTCCCGACCTAGAGAGCTCCCGACGCGCGCCGCTCGGCTGCCGTCGCTCGAGCGTTCTGGCTGTCGAGTTCCGCCAGGTGATCGGTGAGATTGTGCGCGAGAAGGCGCGCCCGTCCGCCGCCGATTTCGACGATCGTGATCCCGCACAACGCGAACGGGAATGTCCAGAATCGCTCGATCGGGAGGTCGAGCAGGGCGAGCAGGGCGATCTTGAAAACGCCGTCGTGGGCCACGATCAGGGACCAGCCCTGATCCGGCCGCGCAGCGAGATAGCCCAGCACCTGCGAGCGATCGAGCGTACCCGGTGCCCGTCCCTCCGCGAGGTGGTCGAGGAGCGTTTCCAGCGCCGGCCGCACACGGCGGTCGACGTCCCGGATCGACTCGCCGCCGGGTGCCCAGTTCACCACGGGATCCCGCCGCCACGCCGCAAGTTCGTCGGCCCACCGTTCGGCGATCTCCACCGATGGACGACCTTCCCAGTCGCCCTGCCCGATCTCCAGGAATCCGCGGTCCGGATGGTGCGGGACGGTCGCGCCCGGACTGCCCGCTCCGGCCCAGGCATCGGCGATCGACCGGGCTGTGTCGGCGGCGCGCGCCAGCGGTGAGTAGACCACCTCGAGGGGAGGTCCGTCCGGCAGGGGCAGGGCAGGAGCTTCGGTCGGCCTGGACAGCCTGGCAGCGACGAGACTCGCCTGGTGACGGCCGAGCTCGGAGAGCGGGGGATCGGCCTGGCCCTGGAAGCGGCCCTCCGCCACATACGTCGACTCTCCGTGGCGGACGAGGACCACGGTGGCATCGAGCCCGGCGGGGATGAGCGATGTCGCCACGGCGTCACGCGACAGCGGCGCTGCGGGCCTCACCGCTCGCCCCCGAGGCGGATCATCCACAGGTCCACCACCGATGGATGGCTTCGTATCGCCTCCTCGACGGCCGGGGGGACGTCGTCGTCGAGGGCCAGGATCATCAGGGCATCTTCGCGCGGGGCGGAGCGGGCCAGGTGCATCGCACTGATGTTGACGTCGGCATCGCCGAGCATCAGTCCGATCCGCCCGACCGTCCCGGGCTGGTCGTGATGACGCGTGATCAACATGGTCCCGACGGGGGCCATGTCCAGCCAGTAATCGTTCAGGCGGGTCAGGCGCGCCTCGCCGAATGCGACCGTGCCCGCGACCGTCGTGCCGACGCCGCCCACTTCGCCGGACAGCGTCACGAGCGCTGCGAACTGTCCGGCCTGCGGCGTCTTGCGCTCGATCACGGTGATCCCGCGGGCCTTGGCCAGGGCGGCCGCGTTGACGAGGTTGACGCGCTCCGTGGTGGACGTCTCGAGGATGCCGCGGAGGGCGGCGGCGATGATCGGCGATGCGTCGTAGGCCGATGGCTCACCGGCGATCTCGAGCGTCAGTGACTCGACACCGGTCCGACAGAACTGGGCGAAGAACTTCCCCAGCGTTTCGGCCAGCGGCAGATACGGGCCGATGGCCTGCGCGGTCTCCGGCGTGAGAAGCGGAGCGTTGACCGCGTATCGCGCGCTCCGACCGGCCAGGACGTCGAGGACCTGCTCGGCGACCTCCTCGGCGACGAGCACATGCGCCTCTGCCGTCGAGGCTCCGAGGTGCGGCGTCAGCAGCGTATTCGGAGCGTCGAGGAGCGGCGATGCAGTGGGCGGCTCGTCCTCAAAGACATCGAGGGCCACCCCGCCGAGCCGTCCGTCGCGCAGGCCGTCGACCACGGCCGCTTCATCGACGATGCCCCCGCGAGCCACGTTGAGGATCAGTGCACCGTGCTTCATCCGGGCGATCGCCTTGCGACCGATGAGGTGCCTCGTGGCGCGCGAGAGAGGCACGTGGACGGTGACCACGTCGGAGGCGACCAGCAGGGTATCCATGTCGACCAGCTGGATCCCACGCAGGGCGGCCTGCTCCGGGGTGACGTACGGATCGACTCCGAGGATGGTCATCTCCAGGGCGCGAGCACGCTCAGCGACGGCCTGCCCGATCTTGCCCAGCCCGATGATCCCGAGGGTCTTGCCGCGGAGCTCCAGCCCGGTGAAGGCGGATCGACTCCATTCGCCGCGCCGGACGGACGCATCGGCTGCGGCGATCCGGCGAGCGAGGCCGAACATGAGAGCGAGTGTGTGTTCCGCGGCCGCGATCGTGTTGCCCGTCGGAGCGTTGACCACGGTGATCCCAGCCCGCGTCGCGGCATCGAGGTCCACGTTGTCGACACCGACGCCCGCCCGCCCGATCACCACGAGGCGCGAGCCGGCGGCGATCAGTTCGGCGTCGACGCGCACCTGGCTGCGAACCACCAGGGCGTCGTAATCGGCGATTGCCGCGAGAAGTTCGGCCGGCTGGAGCTCCGTCCGCTCATCGACGTCGTGGTCGCGACGGAGACGCTCGAGGCCTTCGGCCGCGATCGGCTCCGCGATGAGGATCCTCATGCGCCCGCGACGGCGGGACGGATGGTGCCGGCCGCCTCGAGCGCGGCCCGCTGCGCGGCCGCGACGGCGGCTCCCGGTTCGACGGAGCGCCCCGCAGCGATCGACACCGCTTCGATCGTGGCGATCGCGTCGATGATTTCACCGACCGTGACCGACCCGAGGTGGCCCAGCCGGAAGATCTTGCCGGTCAGCTTGCCCTGGCCGCCGGCCAGGACCACGCCGCGGCGCTTGATGTCGCCGCTGAAGGCCTTCCAGTCCATCCCGTCGGGCACGATCGCGGCCGTCACCGTCGTGGAGCGGACGGCGGCATCGGCGAACAGCTCGAAGTCCAATGCCTCGAGGCCCGCCCGCGTCGCCGCCGCGCACGCTTCGTGGCGAGCGAAGATGCCGCCAGGGGTTTCGGCGGCCATCAGCCGGAGTCCCTCATCGACCTGGTACACGACGGCGATCGCCGGCGTCCAGGGCGTTTCGCCCCTGGCGTGGGCGTCGCGATGCGCCCGTAGGTCCAGGTAGAACCGCGGCATTCGTGCCGTTTCCATGGCGGCCCAGGCTCGCGGGGACGCGGCGACCATGGCCAGTCCCGGTGCGGCCATCCACGCCTTCTGCGAGCCGGTCACCACCACGTCGACGCCCCAGGCATCCATCTCGAACGGCACCGCCCCCAGGCCGGACACGCTGTCGACGAGGATCAGGGCTTCCGGGGCGGCGTCCCGGATCGCGCCGGCGAGCGCCTGGATCGGGTTCATGACGCCGGTCGATGTCTCGTTGTGGGTCAGGAGGACGGCGCGATACGAGGGATCGGCGCGCAGCGCGTCGACCACGGTAATCGGCTCCACCGCCCGCCCCCAGTCCACGTCGATCCTCGTCACGTCCGCCCCATAGGCGCCGGCGATCTTGGCGAAGCGATCGCCGAAGGAGCCGATGCTCACGCCGAGCACGCGGTCGCCGGGCGACAACGTATTCACGACGGCCGCCTCGAGGCCGCCCGTGCCGGCGGAGCTGAGCATCGCGATGTCCCCCGCGGTCCCGAAGAATGGACGCATGCCGTCGAGGATCCGGGCCAGCATCGCGGCGAACTCCGGCCCGCGGTGGTTGATCATCTGGCGTCCGCCGGCCTCTCGAACGGATGGCGGCAGGGCCGTCGGCCCGGGGATCCGGAGGTTGGGCTCGAAGCGGGTCACGGGCTCGGTCTCCTGGCGTGGATCTCGGTGGATGGGAAGGTCGGGTGCGCCGGAAGATGGTCGCACGAAATCGCGCCGGTCGGTCGAGGTCGTGGCCGCGCCGCTCCGGGCCGCGTCGCATCGTCGCGGCCCGGAACGTCCAGTCCGGGCGATACTGCGCCAATGGAGAGGTCACCCTGAGCCGCCGATCACGCAGCAACGATCCGATCGTCATCCGTGCCTTCCGGCCGGCCGCCCCGCGACGCCGCCGTGCGTGGCGGGTCCTCGGCGGTGCGATCGTGCTCGGGTCGGCGCTCCTCGTTGGCGCCGTCTGGACCAACGCCCTGGGAACCGGTGACCGGTTCGAATCATTGGAGGCCCGAGTCGCGCGGTTCATTGCCGGCCCCGTTCCCGAGCGCTCCACGCTGCCCACGGTCGCCATCACCCCGGCCCCGACCGGCGTGCCACCGACGCCCGCGCTCCCGACGCCGACGCCCGATCCGGCGGCCCCGTCCCCAACGGGAGCCTCGCCCAGTCCCGATCCCACACCGGCCCCGACGCCGGTCCGCGCCCCGGTCGACGTCTCGATCATCGCCCAGGCGGACGCCGCCGCGATGTTCAGCAGCCAGGTGACCAAGGATTGGTGTTCGCCGGCTGGCGTCCAGATGGTGCTTGCGGTCCTGGGCCTCGCCGACACCTCGGAGCGGTTTCAGCGCGAGCTCGCCGGCCGGATCGGCGAGTGGGAGAGCTGGGACGACAGCCACAACGGGGGTTGGGGTCCGGCGTCGATGGCGCTCGCCCTGGCCGACTACGGTGCCGTCGGCTACGAGATCCGTGCCTACGAGACGCGGGACCTGGCACTCCGCGACAGCGCCAGGGCGATGGCCGAGACCGGCGCGCCCGTGATGCTGCTCGCCTGGCGCGGCGCCCACACGTGGGTGCTGACCGGGTACCGCGCGGACGCCGATCCGCGCCTCTTCGCGGACGCCACCGTCAACGGTGCCTACGTCCTCGACCCGTGGTATCCCCGAATCTCCTCGATCTGGGGCCCATCGGATCCACCGGGGACGTTCCAGGATTCGGCGGAGATCGTCCGCAACTTCCTGCCGTGGAAGCGTCCCGAGGGGCGCTATCCCGACCGTGACGGACGGTTCATCGCCCTGATTCCAACGGTGGTGCTGGATCCGGTCGGGCAGGGTCGGGCGTTGCGCGCAGACGGCTGACCAGCGCGAGCGCCAGCAGGCCCGCCTTCGTCGCCGCCCCGACGGCAAATCCAAGCGGGATGGCGACGATCCCGGCCTCCCCCACGAGGGCGGCGGTGGCCACGACCGTGACCACCAGGCCGGCCAGGGAGGCCAGGACCTGGAGCACGGTGTTGCGCGTCGCGTAGAGCGCCCGACTCAGGGGATGGGTGAGGGCGTCGAACGGGACCGACAGCGCGAAGGCTGAGAGGACGAGCGCCGTGCGGGCAACGTCGTCGGCGTCGAAAGCGCCGCCGCCGAGGAGGACCCGGATCCCCAGCTCGCCGACGACGACGAGCCCGATCGCGGCCACCACCGTCAGGATCGCAATCGTGACCACGTTGGCCGTCAGGATCCGGACATACGATGAGCGATCGCCGGCCGCCCAGGCGGCCGACAGCGCCGGGAAGACGGCGAGAGAGAACGAGACGCCGATGAGGCTCACCGGGACGCTCTGGAAGTTGCGAGCGAAACTGAGCGCACTCACGCTCCCGGCGCCGAGCGTGGTCGCAACGGCGGTGAAATACAGGAACAGAACCGGCTCGATCGGGTGGCTCAGCATCTTGGGCAGCATCAGCTTCACGAAGGCCACGAACGAAGGTTCGCGAAACGCGAACGACGGACGGATCCGGACATCGGTTCGAGCGATGCCGACGATGCGGATCGCCAGGTGGAGCAGTGCCCCGATGACGGCCCCGACTGCCGCCGCGAAGATCCCGATCGATTCCGCGAGGAGGACGGTTCCCAGGACGATGCCCGCGTTGTACAGGATGGGCGCCAGTCCGTAGAAGAGGAACCGCTGGCGGGCGATGAGGACCTCGCCGAGGGTGATCGAGGCGGCGAAGATGATGGGTGTCACGCACATCAACCGGAAGAGATCGGTGTAGAGGGCTCGCTCCCGGTCGTCGAATCCGGGCGCGGCGATGCGGGCGGTCTCGGGCGCGAGCACGAACAGGATGGCGACCGCCGACGACATGACGAGAATCGCCGCGCTGAGCACCGTTCGGGCGAACCGCTCGGCGGCAGCATCGCTCTCGCGACGAAGCCCGGTGAAGATCGGGATGAACGGCGCAACCAGGCCGCTGGCCACGAGGACGTCGAGGGTCAGCTCGGGAATCTGGAAGGCGGCGTTGTAGGCGTCGAGGTCGATTCCCGCGCCATACGTCTGGGCGAAAAATCGGTCGCGGACGAGTCCCATGGCATAGCTGCCGAAGGTCAGGGCGGACAGCAGGATCGCGCCGCGCGGCACGGCCCGGTCCAGCAACCTACGCAGGGACGTCATGTCGGGCCTGTGACGGACCGGGCAACCGTCGTGGTACTCGGGATCAATCGCCGGCGTCTCGCCGCTCGGTCTCGGCGATCTTGCGACGACTCTCCTCGCGTCGACGCTGCAACCCGTCGCCGGCGTGGTGCGATGCGTCGGGGGCCGGCACGGGGTTCCTCCGTGGGCGTCCGTCGGCCGCGGCATCGGCACGGCCGGCCGCGCGACGCTCCATGCGCTCTCCGATGGTCGCCTCGTAGCCCTGGTCGGACGGCAGGTAGTAGCGACGCCCTGCAAGCTCGTCCGGTAAGTACTGCTGGGCGACATCGCCGCCCTCGAAGTCGTGCGAATAGCGGTAGCCGACGCCGATGCCGTGTTGTTTCATTCCGCGGTGTGCGGCGTTCCGCAGATGGAGCGGGACCGGGAGCGCCCCGTGGGTCTCGAGGTCGCCGGCGGCGGCGAAGAAGGCCAGGCCCGAGCGATTCGACTTCGGCGCGGTGGCGATATAGGTGGTGGCCTGGGCAAGCGCGTACTGCGCCTCGGGCAGGCCGATCAGCTCGAGCGCCTGGGCGGCGGACGTGGCAACCTGCAGGGCCCGCGGGTCGGCATTCCCGACATCCTCTGAGGCGGCGATGACCAGCCTTCGAGCGATGAACCGGGGATCTTCGCCGGCGGCAATCATCGTGGCCAGCCAGTAGAGGGCGGCGTCCGGGTCGTTGCCGCGGAGACTCTTGATGAACGCCGAGACGGTGTCGTAGTGACCGTCGCCCGCGCGGTCGTAGGCCAGCACGCGCTGCTGGGCGGCCACTTCGATGTCGGCCAGGCGCGGAGAAACGCGGCCGTCGTCGCTGCGAGCGTCCTCAGCCTCCGCCAGTGCCACCGCCCCTTCGAGGACGTTGAGCGCGGCACGGGCGTCGCCCCCGGCGATCGATACGAGATGTCCAAACGCGTCCGCGGCAAGGGACACGCCACCGGTGGGACCGAGGTTGCCGGCAAGGCCACGCTCCGCGTCGACGAGCGCCCGGTTGACGACCGCCCCAACGGCGTCGTCGTCGAGCGGCTCCAGGCGCCAGACCCGCATGCGGGACAGGAGAGCGGCGTTGACCTCGAAGTACGGGTTTTCGGTCGTGGCCCCGATCAGCGTGACCGTCCCGTCCTCCACGTGCGGAAGCAGGGCGTCCTGCTGCGCCTTGTTGAACCGATGGATCTCGTCGATGAACAGGACGGTGCGCGCCCCGTGGAGCGCCAGCCGCTCCTGTGCCGCGGCGATCAGCGCCCGGACATCGGCCACGCCCGACATGACCGCCGACAGGGTGGAAAAGTGGGCGCCCACGGCCTCGGCGAGCAACCGGGCCAGGCTGGTCTTGCCGGTCCCGGGCGGTCCCCACAGGAGGAGTGAGGCGAGATGGCCACGGGCGATGCTCCGGCGAAGTGGGCCGCGCTCACCGACCAGATGGGGCTGGCCGACGAACTCCTCGAGGGAACGAGGGCGCATCCGCGCGGCGAGCGGCTGGC
>JANNUK010000224.1:0-2938 GCA_031395155.1 Chloroflexota bacterium
GCCCAGGGGTACGCCGGCTCCGAGCGGACGAGTCGGCGAGCGGTCGCTCGGGCGAAGCGTGCCTATGCCGCCGGCCATCGGCGCGTCTATCGGCCGTGGATCTCGGAACCCGGCATGTGGCTCCAGTTCGACTGGGGCCAGGGACCTCGGATCGGTGGCCGCGTCACGCTGCTGTGGTGCGCCTGGCTGGCCTGGAGCCGGTTCCGCGTCGTTATCCCAACCCACGACCGGACGCTGCCGACCGTCATCGCCTGCCTCGACGAGACACTCCGCCGGTTCGGTGGCGGACCGACTTACGCCCTCACCGACAACGAGCGGACGGTCACGATCGACCGGATTGCCGGCATCGCCGTCCGCCACCCCGAGCTCGTCGCGGCCGGTCGCCACTACGGGCTCCAGATCGTCGCCTGCCAGCCGGCCGATCCGGAGAGCAAGGGCGGGTCGGAGAGCACCGTCAAGATCGCCAAGGCCGACCTCGTGCCGACCGCGGCGAACCTCCTGCCGGCGTACGAGACCTTCGCCGAGCTGCGGGCCGCCTGCGACGCCTTCTGCGAGACCGTCAACGCTCGGGAGCACCGCGAGACCCGCCAGCCACCGGTCGAACGGCTGGCCGCCGAACGCCGGCGGCTTCACCCGATCCCGGCCGAGGCCCACACCGTCGCGTTCGGCGTGACCCGGGTCGTCGACGACGACGCGACCCTCCGCTTCGGGTCGGCCCGCTACAGCGTTCCCCACGCGCTCGCCGGCGCGCGCGTCTGGGTTCGCGTCGCAGGCGACGAGCTCGTCGTGACCCATGCCGGGGCGGACGGTGCACGAGAGGTCGCGAGGCATCGGCTGACGACGCCGGGCGTGCCCCGGATCGACCCGGCCCACTATCCCGAGCGGGCGTCCGATCCGCTCCACCCGAGGCCACGTGCCCAGACCCCCGAGGAGATCGCCTTCCTCGAGCTCGGCGGCGGTGCCGAGCGCTGGCTGATCCTCGCCGCCGCGGCAGGCGCCGAGCGGATCCGGACGAAGATCCGCCGGGCGACCGAGCTCGCCGCCCTCGTCGGCGCAACGCCTGTCGATCGAGCCCTCGGTCTGGCAGCCGAGGCAGGGCGCTTCGCCGATGGCGACCTCGAGTCGATCCTCGACCACCTCCGGCTCATGGGCAACCGATCAGCCGAGCCGGGCGACGCCGGCGATGCCGACGACACGCTCCAGCCTGGGACGTCGGCCTGGGAGCTGGTCGGGCGATGAGCGCCCATGGGCCGGCCCACGACCCATATGAGACCCGGGGCCGCCTCCAGGGCGCTGAGGCCAGCGACGAGTTCGCCCGCTGGCGCGACCTGCCACCCCGGCTCCAGCCGGTCGAGCCGCCAGCGCTGCCGCTCGACCTGGCCCGCCTGCTTCATCGACTCCGCCTGCGCTACGTCCGCCAGGCCGGCCCGGCGATCCTCGCCCGTGCCCGGGAGGAGGGCTGGGACCACGCTCACCTGCTCAAGGTCCTGTTCGCGGAAGAGGCGGCCGGCCGCGATCGGTCGACCCGCGAGATGCACCGCAAAGCCGCTCGTCTGCCATCGGGCAAGACGTTCGACGCCTGGGACCCGAAGGCTTCCGCAATCCCGGGTGAGGCCCAGTGGGCCCTCCGCACCCTCGACTGGATCGGACGGGCCGAGAACCTCGTCCTCGTGGGGCCGTCGGGGACCGGCAAGAGCCACTTCGCCGAGGCGATCGCTCACGCCGCGATCGACCGCGACCTGCGGGTCAGCTGGTTCACCCTCGAGACCCTCACCGCGACGATGGCCCGCTCGAAGGTCGACGCGTCGACCGGCAAGGTCGTGGAGCGGATCGTCCGCTCGGAGCTCATCGTCGTGGACGACATCGGCCTCCTGCCCGCCGGAGCCGACGAGGCCGAGGCGCTCTATCGCCTCGTCGACGCGGCCTACGAGCGCCGATCGCTGATCCTCACCAGCAACCTCCACCCGGCCCGCTTCGACTCGATCTTCCCGAAGGGCCTGGCCACCGCCGCCGTCGACCGGCTCCTCCACCACGCCCACGTCATCGTCACCGAGGGCAGATCCCACCGACTCACCGAGGCGCTCGACGGACGCGGGGTGACCCCGCTTGAGGCCGGCGAGTCCTGATCCGCTGCGTTACTCTCGACACCCCGCAAGGGCGGATGAGATCGTGAACCACCTGCCGATCAGAAGAGTCTTCGGCGCGACGACACTGGCTGGACTTGGGTTGTTCCTGGCGGCCGGCACTGCGATTGCCGCGCTCTTTCTGGTCCTTGACCGCAACAGCGGCCCACCCGGCATCCGCGTGACGGGACAGACTGGCGGCAACGGAGCTTTCGCAACTCAGGTCGACCCGCTCTCGACATACCTCGTCAGCCAGGCCGCCGCTGACCAGGTGACGAGCCCGAACGACCCACACTTGATCAAGATCGGGCGGCTGGTCATCGACGCCGCCAGGAATGGCCGGATTACGTTCGTCGTCCCGCAGGTCGATCCCGGCAGCTACGTCGTCATGGTCCAATGCCCGTCCTGCGCCCAGTTCAGCGCCGGGCGAACCATGCTTCCAGTGGCGGACTTCAGGGTCACGGCGTCACCTCCGGCCACCGATACGGAGCCAAGTCGTCCAGCGCCAGGCAACACCCCGTGGGCTGTGATCGGCGCTGGTGTCCTCGGAGCTGCAGTCGTCCTCGTGACCTTGCGTCGTCGCGCCCGGACGGACTAACCCGGACCGATTAGCTGTCCTGTCGGGCAGGTTCAGTGGCCGCGGGTGGGCAGGTTCAGTGGCCGCCTACGGGCTGATCCAGTGACCGCCTATGGGCAGTTCTACCTGTCCCTTGACACGCCAGCGCCGCGTCGCGCCGGCGTGACACCCCTTTGAACGTGCGGCGACACCCGGCCACGGGCGACCGGGCGACGCTCGAAGCGAGCGTGCCGATACC
>JANNUK010000245.1:0-2251 GCA_031395155.1 Chloroflexota bacterium
TCCCAGGGCTCGCCGCCGCTCCCGACGAACCGGCGCTGGTGACCCTGTCGATCGTCGGGACCAGCGATCTCCACGGAATGGCCTTTCCGCAGACTGGGCGCGGCGGCCTGCCCTTGCTCGCGGGATACGTGAACAACCTGCGCGCGGCCCGGGCGGCAGACGGCGGGGCGGTCCTGCTCGTCGACTCCGGCGACACGTTTCAGGGTGGCGTCGAGTCGAATCTCAGCGAGGGCGCCCTCATCGTCGACGCGTACAACGCGATGGGCTACACCGCGCAGGCGATCGGCAACCACGACTTCGATTTCGGGTCGGTCGATTCGCCGACGGCGCGACAGCTCCCGGGCGACTTGCGTGGCGCGCTCAAAGCTCGCGCCGCCCAGGCGCGATATCCCTTTCTCGCGGCAAATCTGCTCGATGCTGCGACGGGCCGACCCGTCGAGTGGCCCAACGTCTGGGCCTCGCGACTCGTCGATATCGCCGGCGTCAAAGTGGGCTTGGTGGGGGTCATGACGATCGGTGCGCTGAGGTCGACGCTCGCAGCCAACGTTCAGGCGCTGGCGATCGCGCCACTCGGACCCGCGATCGTCGCGGAGGCGTCGAAGCTTCGAGCGGCCGGGGCCGACGTCATCATCGTTGCTGCCCATGCGGGCGGGCGCTGCGACCGATTCGACGAACCCACCGATCATTCGTCGTGCGACTCCGACTCCGAGATCTTTCAGGTGGCGAGAAGCCTGCGCCGCGGTTTGGTGGATGTGATCGCCGCCGGCCACACACACGGCGGGCTCGGGCATCAGGTCGACGGCATCGGCATTATCCAGCCCTTCTCCCGTGGCCAGTCGTTCGGCCGCGCGGACGTCGTCTTCGATCGGCGGACAAGGAGCGTCGCGCGGATCCAGCTCTTCGCTCCGCGCCAGATCTGCGCGCAGCAAGAGCCCGCGACAGGGAACTGCGCCTCCCCCACCGGATCGGTTGTGCCGGCGCAGTACGAAGGAAAACCCGTCGCGAACGATCCGGCGATCGTCGAGGCGATGGCGGCGACGCTCCGGCGCGTGCGAGAGCTCCAGGCCACAACGCTCGGCGTCTCCCTTGATGCTCCGATTCATCGAGTCGGCAACCTCGGATCGCCCCTGGGGAACCTCCTTGCCGAGGCGCTCCGTGTCGCGGTGCCGGGTGCGGACGTAGCGGCGATCAACAACGCAGCGCGCGGTCTATGGGCGGATCTCCCCGAAGGCCCGGTCACATTTGGACGGCTGTACGATGTGTTCCCGTTCGACAACCGCATCGCGCAAATCACGCTGAGCGGCGCGGAGCTCGGCCGGTGGTTGGCCGGCGAGATCCGGCAAGGGCGTCGCGGCTGGCTTGGTATTTCAGGCGTCGACGTCCGAGCGCGCTGCCTGGCAGACGGCCTCCACGTCGATCTTTTCCGTGGGGCGACGCGAATCGGCGATGACGATCGGCTGCTCGCCGTCACGATCGGTGCGCCGACCCTCAGCGGCAGCCTGGCGTCGCCAGCTCCGCTGGGCGGCGTCGGGCCACTCGGGAATGCGCCGGTCGTCCGCGAAGTGGTCGAGGACTGGTTTCGAAGGCTTGGCCAGTCGGCGCCGGGCCGACTCGACGATGCCACGCATCGAAGTCCAGCATTCGCCGATACGCACCTCGTGAACTGCGCGCTCTGAGCCACACCTCCGTCCCTGTTGAGATCCCCGACCGCTATGGCTTCGGGTGTTTTGCCCTGCCGGTTTCCCGAGCTTCGCTGGCAGCGACCGTTCAAGTGGTCCGCGGTCCAGGCTCGAGTGAGCGATAATCCCCGGGTCATGGCACATGGACGCACCTTCGCGGGCCTGGTTGCCGGGTTGCTCCTGCCCGTGATCGCCGACGCGCAAGGGGCGAACGCCACGGCCGCCCCCGGGTCCCCAACGGCCGACCGACTGCCGATCTACGAGATCGATCCCACGTGGCCGCCGACGCTGCCGAACGACTGGATCCTGGGCGACATCCGCGGGCTGTTCGTGGACGGCCGGGATCACCTGTGGGTGATTCACATGCCGTCGAGCCTCACGCCGCAGGAGATTGGCGCCTCGGTGAAGCCGCCCATCGCCGACTGCTGTATCCCGGCGCCTCCGGTGCTGGAGCTGGACCCCGAGGGTAACGTGCTGCGAACCTGGGGCGGGCCGGGCGACGGCTACACCTGGTTCGACCAAGAGCATGGCATCTACATTGACCACAACGGCTTCGTGTGGACGGGCACGAG
>JANNUK010000255.1:0-3546 GCA_031395155.1 Chloroflexota bacterium
CGGCCGTGGCGTCGATCGTCGTAGATCTGCCAGTCAACCAGGAGCGGGCTGGCCACGAAGATGGACGAATAGGTGCCGATGATGATGCCGATCAGCAGCGCCAGGATGAAGTCGCTGATCGCCGCGCCACCGAACAGGAACAGGCTGAGCAGGGTGATCAGGACGGTCAGGCTGGTCGTGACCGACCGGGCGAACGTCTGCAGGATGGAGTGGTTGACGATCGCCGCGAACGGTTCGCCGAGGTGGCGAGCCTTGTTCTCGCGGATCCGGTCGAAGACCACGATCGTGTCGTGCACGCTGAAGCCGATGACGGTGAGCATCGCGGTCACGAACAGGGCGTCGATCTCCATTCCGATAAAGGTCCCGAGGATCGCGAAGACCCCGAGCACGACAACGACGTCGTGGACCAGGGCGATGAGGGCGGTGACGCCCATCTTGACGTCCCGGAAGCGGACGGTGATCCAGGCGAGGATCCCGATGGACCCGATCAGGATCAGGAGGATCGCCTGGCCGACGAGATCGCTGCTCACGACGGCGCCGATCGAACTGAGCGACGACTGCTCGGCGATTGGACCAAATCGGGCCTGGAGCGCCGTTGCGATCACCCCGATCTCGCCCTCGGTGGGGATCTGGCCGTTCCCTGCCGGAACGGGCGAGGCAGACGGGCTGGGCGATGGTTCGGTACTGGCCGCCGGGCTGGCCGAGGCGCCTGGGCTCGCGGACGCTCCGGCGGTCGGGGACGCGGCGGCGTTCGCGGACGCATCGGGGCTGGCCGTCGGCGCGACCGACGGCGCCGGGGTCGGCTCGATGCTCCGCAGGTCCAGCTTGGAGAGCTTGATGTCAAGGAAGCCCCTGCCGGTGGTCACGACCATCGCCTCGGGCTGCCCGAGGCCGATCAGCTCGGCCTTGACCGCCTCCGCGGTCACATTGGGATCCTCGAATCGGATCGTCCAGCGCGTCCCGCCCGTGTAATCGATCGAGAACTTCAATCCTGCCTGTCCGTCGCTGAACGGCGTCAGCAGGATGAACAGCAATCCGGGAACGGTGATGAGCAGCGAGAAGATGAAGTACCAGCGGCGCTTGCCGATGATGTCAAACACGGCGCGTCTCTCGACGGCCCGTTCGCGACGTCGGCCACGCGATGAAGTCCTCGCTGGCGACGCCGTACAGCCCCGCCTTCCTCGCCCAATCGTGGTCCACGAGCACGCGCAGGACCTGGCGCGTCACGGTGATCGCCGTGAACATCGAGATGAGCACGCCGATGATCAGCACCAGCGCGAAGCCCTGGATCACCGACGAGCCGAAGAAGTACAGGATCGAGGCCGTGATCAGGCTCGACACGTTCGAATCGAGGATGGAGTTCCAGGCCCGCCCGAATCCGGCCTCGATCGCCGCCGGCAGCGACTTGCCGAGTCGCAGTTCCTCCTTCGTCCGTTCGAAGATGAGGATGTTGGCGTCGACCGCCATACCCACCGAGAGCACGAAGCCGGCGATCCCCGCCAGGGTAAGCGTGACCGGGACGAGCCGGAACACCGCGAACACCAGGATCGCGTAGTAGATCAGCGCGCCGCCGGCGACGGCGCCGGGCATCCGGTAGTGGATGAGCATGAACAGCAGCACCAGCCCGATCCCGATCAGACCGGCCGTGATGCTCTTGTCCACGAATTCGGCGCCGAGCGTGGGGCTGATCGTGTCGCTGGAGAGTTCCTCGATCGGAAACGACAGCGAACCAAACTGGAGGACGTTGACCAGTTCCTGCGCCTCGCGCAGCGGATAGCCGCCGATCGTGCCGTCCTGGGTGATCTGGACGCGGCCACCCGTGATCGCGTCGTTGATCCGAGGCGCCGAGATCACCACGCCGTCGAGGACAATCGCGAAAAAGTCCTGAATGTGCGCGCGGGTGTACTCCTCGAAGAGCTTCGATCCGTTGTCCTTGAGCACGAAGTCGACCGATCGACCGCCATTGCGGTCCTGGCCGATCGACGCGGACGAGAGCTCGTCGCCGCGGAACAGCGGCGGGTAGCGGGTCAGGTCGATTGCCGTCCCGACGGCAGGGACGGGTTCGCCGGGCGGGATCGGCACGAAGTTCAGCTCGCCGGTCTGGCCGACGAGCCGGCGCACCGTCTGGGTGTCCTGGACGCCGGGCAGCTCGACGACGATCCGGTCGGTGCCCTGCGTCTGGACGACCGGTTCCGCCACGCCGGTCGAGTTCACGCGGCGTTCGATGATGTCGCGGATGACCGCCAGGTCGGCGGCCTCGGGGCGCTGGTCGCCGACCGGGTTGACTCGGTATTCGACGGCGAGCCCGCCCTGCAGGTCGAGGCCCAGCTTCGTCTCGAGGCGTCGCGTCCCCCCCTCGGGGCCCAGCTCTGGCACGCGGAGGTTGGGTGCTACGTCAACGAAGAGGGCAAGGAGGCCGAGGACGGCGATGAAGATGAGGCCAGCTTTGCGCATCGAGGGCGGATGATACAGGGGATACCCCGTGCCCGTTTCGTCCCGCCTCACGGCAGGCGACGACGCACGCTGCCGCGGATTACCCCGATCCCGCCTGCGGATTACCCCGAGTAATCAAATCGGCCTTCGGCGTGCTCGGCAGTACACGAGAATCGACGGATTCGGTGCACCGCCACGCTCGCTGAGGCCCAATTTGACTACTGCGCGTAATACGGACCGATCGAGCGGGCCGGCAACGGCGGCAACGGCCGGAGCAGCGGGCGGAACAGCGCGCCGCCGCGGGCGATCAGGGCCGCGGGCGCTCAGGGCCGCGGGCGCTCAGGCCTCGAGGCCGGCCTTGATCCGGGCCGCCAGGGCGGCGCTGATCCCCGGCACCGCCGCGATCTGCTCCACCGGGGCCTCGCGCACCCGCTTGGCCGACCCGAAGACGCGAAGCAGCGCCCGCTTGCGCGCCGGCCCGACGCCGGGCAGGTCGTCGAAGGCGGATCGGACGGCTGCCTTGCGGCGGAGCTCGCGGTGGTACGTGATGGCGAATCGGTGCGCCTCGTCACGCAGTCGCTGGACCAGGTACAGCGCCGGCGAGGTCGCCGCCAGGAGGATGGGCTCGGGACGGCCCGGCAGGAACAGCTCCTCGCGCTCCTTGGCGAGGCCGGCCAGCGGCAGGTCGTGCAGGCCAAGCTCGTTGAGAACCTCGGCAGCCGCGCTCACCTGGCCCTTGCCGCCGTCGACGATGACGAGGTCGGGCAGCGCCCAGCGCAGCTCCTCCTCGCTCCCCTCCTGGCCCGTCCTGGCGCCCCGGAAGCGACGGCGCAGCGTCTCCTGGTGGCTGGCGTAGTCGTTGGGCCCGCTGACGGTGCGCATCCGGAACCGGCGGTACTCACCCGTTCGCGGTCGTCCCTCCTCGAAGACCACCATGCTCGCGACCGTCTGGCTGCCCTGGATATTCGAGATGTCGTAGCACTCGATCCGCAGGGGCGGGCCCGGCAGGCCGAGCGCGTCGGCCAGTTCCTCGAGCGCGCCCAAAGTCTTGCCCTGGTCGGCCAGCCAGCGCGCCTGTTCGCGCGCGAGGTGCTCCGCGGCGTTGCGCCGGGC
>JANNUK010000335.1:0-5398 GCA_031395155.1 Chloroflexota bacterium
GGCTTCACGACGTGGACGAAGAACGTCGGCAGGGGCGTGGGCGTCGGACGCACGAATGACGGCGCCGGCGACTCGCTCGGCAGCGATGTCGACTGCCCGCTGGACGGTGGCGGAGCGGATGGACCCGGTGTCGCCGACGCGCCGATCGGCAGGCCGCCCGACGAAAGGATGGCGATCGTGCCGACGAGCCCGATCAGGAGGATGGCGAGGACGCCCGCGAGCCAGGCGGCGAGGGCTGGGCGGCGGCGTTTCGGCGTCTCGGTCACGGTTCCAGTGTGAGGCCGATCAGGTTATCCGGGTAACGCCCACGGCTCGGCTCGCGAGTTGATGTTCCGGCCGAGCGCTCAGGCTGTTGCCTGATTCGGTGAATCGACCGGGGTGGGCTCCGACAGGGAGAACTCGGCTGCAAGCGACAACCCCTCGGCTGCGCTGGCCACGCGATTGCCGCCGGCCCGCTTCGCGACGTAGGTTGCCCGGTCGGCCGCGAGAAGGACCTCCTCGGCCGTCTGCCCGTCCGCGGGGAACGTCGCGAATCCAATCGACGCGGTCACGGCCATTGACGGCCGCTGCCCATCCGATCCGGGTCCGGGGACGCGATGGACGGCTTCGCGGGCGCGCTCGGCAACGGCGACCGCGCCAGAGGCTTCCGTGGCCGGAAGCAGGAAGGCGAACTCGTCTCCGCCGTAGCGGAACACGAGGTCCGAGTCGCGCCCGGCCTTGACCAGCGCCGCGGCGATATGTTGAAGCATCCGGTCGCCGGCCTGGTGGCCACGGGCGTTGTTCACGAGCCGGAAGTCGTCGAGGTCGAGCATGATCAGGCTGAACGGCTCGCCATCGGCGGTGCTCCGTCGCAGCCACTCGTTCAGGGTGCTGCGGTTCAGCAGCCCGGTGAGCCCGTCCGTGTTGGCGCGGATCTCGACCGCGCGGTGGGCCGTGGCGTTCTGGAGCGAGATCGAGACGTGCGCGGCGAACAGCTTCACGAGCTCGAATTCGTCTTCCGTGTAGGCGGGGCCCTCGCCGAGGCGCTCGAGCGTCAGGACGCCCGACACGCCGTCGCGATCGCGCAGCGGAGCGACGATCAGGCTTCCGTGAACGGGCCCCGTCGAGTCGAAGTGTCTGACGCGCGGATCGTCGAACTCGTCGGCGACGAGGACGGGCTCGTTGCGCTCGATGACCCACGTGGCGAGGCCGGTTTCACCAACCTTCCAGTCCTTCATGTATTCGTCCGCGTGAACACCGCGGGCGCTGATCGGGCGGAGCGTCCCGGCTGTCCGGTCATAGACCTCGACCGAGATGTTGTCGTACTCCACGAGGGTCGCCAGACGGTCCGAGATCTGGTCGAGGATCTGGCGTGGATCGAGGGTCGAGAGGATGGATTCGGTGATCGTCAGCAGGACACGCTGGCTTCGCAGCTGGCGCTCCAGGGCCGCCGATTGCGAGCGCAGTTGCTCGGTGGCATCGGCATTGGCCATCGCCTGGGCGGCGATGCTGGCAAAGATGACGAGCAGCCGCAGGTCGTCGTCGGTGAACTGGTGAAGTCCGAGCTTGACCAGGACGAGGACTCCCAGGACCCGGTCCTCGAACGTCATCGGGGCCAGCAGCATCGACTCGGGAAGGTCGTCCTCGGTCCCGGGGATGGTCTGGCCACGCGGATCGTTGGCCGCATCCGGCAGGTATTGCGCGACGCCGTGTTGCGCCACCCACCCGGTGATGCCCTGGCCGACCGTCCCGCGCAGCTGGTCGGGGGTCTCGTCGACGTACCCGCCCAGGTTCCCGACCATCGCGACGGGGATGAGGTCGTCCCCCTCGATGCGGTAGACCCGAACGTTGTGGTAGTCGATCAATTCGCGCAGCTCGGTCGCGATCGTCCCCGCGATCTCGACCACGGTCGAGAGCCGATTGAGCCGGGCGCCGACCTGCTGGATCGCCTGGAGCTGGGCTGCCCAGCTCGACAGCTGCGTGTAGTTCTGGGCAGTCTTGATCGCGACGCCGGCGTGGCCGGCCAGCGCCCACATCGTGTCCATTTCGTCGTCGGTCCACGTATGCGGGCGGTCGTGATACACGATGAGCAGGCCCAGGAGATCGTCGCCGCTGAGCAGCGGCGCCACGCACAGGCTGTCGAAGCCCTCCTGGATGACGGCGGCCCGGATGCCCTCGCCGCGTGGGTCGTCCCGGTAATGGGTCGCGGCGAGCGGGCGGCGAGCGGCCACGGCGGCGGCCGACAGCGAGCGCGGCGGAAGATCCCGCACGGCGGCGAGGTAGGCGGCCGACAGACCACGACTGACCCGCGGCTCCATGCCGCCTCCGGGAGTCTGGAGGAACACGGCCGCCCGATCGCTCTCGAACAGGACGAGGGCGTGATCGACGAGGCCGGACAGGATCTGTTCGAGGTCGAGCCGGCTCCCGATGTCCGATTCCACGCGGCGCAACGCTTCCGCGCGGTGCAGCCGATGGGCGACCTCGTCGGCATTCCGGGATACGCGAACGATGGCTCCAAGGGTTCCGGCCACCGCGCCCAGGAGGTCCGACGGAACGTCGGTCTCGATGCCCCGCCGGTTCGCGAGCGCCAGGACGCCCCACGAACCGTCGGGTCCCGGGATCGCCACGGCCAGTTCGCTGGCGCTGTCGGAGAATGCCGGCAAGGCACTTGTTCCGGGATAACGGGCTATCACCGGCGGTTTGCCGCCAGTGCCCGATCCACGCACGCCCGATTCACGCGGAGCTCCCGCCAGCGCGGAGCCGAGAATTCCGAACGTGCGCGGCAGCGCAGTCGACCGCGTGGTACTCGGCCCGGTCACGGCAAGTGGTACGAGTTCGTCGCGGCGCCGCTCATAGATTGCGACGCGATCGACGTCGGTCGCAGATCGAATGGCGCGTGCGGCGCTCATCAGAAGGGTGGCCAGATCGCTCACGCTCCGCGACGTGCCTGACGGGATCAGCGCCGCAAGCTCACCGATGAGACCCAGGTCCGTGGGGCGCGCTGGATCGTCGGCGGCCGGTCCCGTTGCCGACTCGAGCGATGGGCGAAAGGACGCCCGTTGCGTCGTCGCGTGGCGCCTGCCGGCGGTCCCCCGCGGATGAGCCGGCGTCAATGCGAGGACCGATCCACGGGGATCGTGGGTGGAACTGTCGGCGGCCGCGAGGAACCGATTGAGGTCGCCGACGCGATAGCGTCGGTCGCCGCGTCGATTGATCCGATAGAAGCGGAGCCGACCCTGATTGCTCCATGCCCGGACCGTATTCGGATGGACGCCCAGGAGCCGCGCCGCCTTGGTGACGGTCAGCGTGGCGTCGATCGGCCGCGGAGTGATCGGTAACATCACCAACTTGCCTGGAGGAAATGTGAAGTTCAGCGGCAGCCTACCAAGCTCACAGATCTTGACAATAGCACGATGGTCCTGCGCCGCTCGGGGCAGGCTCAGCCGAGACGGCCGCGATCGTGCGCCGCCCGCGTCAGCCTGACGTAGGCAAGCGTGAGCGCGATGGCCACGGACGCGACGAGGACGACGACCGCGAGGGCGAACAATGGGTCTCCGACGAGCCCAGGGCCCTCACCGGAACTGCGGGTATCGCCGCCGGCCGCACTCGGCTCTGGGCTGCCGGCGAGGGCCGCGACCGGGAGGCTCAGGATCATCGCGACGGCGGCACATGCCAGCGCAAGGCGCCATCCGTTGGTCACGGAACGAGCCATCCGATCACCACTTGATCAGCGGACTCCGGCCACGGCGAGGACGACCGCGATCGCCAGGAGAACGAGTCCGCTGCCGAGCCAGGCGGTCGCGGCGACCGGGACCATACGGCGGTCGCCCACGAGGATGCGCATCGCCTCGGCGGTCTCCAGGTTGGTCAGGATCAGCGGCCGGCCACGACCGGAAGTCATCCACGGCCTTCCGGCCGCGCCCGGAACCGGCACGCCGAGGACCGTGGCATGGTCGACCGACGAGAGTTGCTCGATGGCAATGCGCACCGGAGTCCCGGGCGGAAGCTCCGACGGGACCCGATCCGGCAGATCCGCCGCGACGCCGCGGGACTCGCGCGGCACCACGACCAGCCCCGGGCCCAGCGCGGATGCATCCACGGCGATCCCGCTCAGCCCTTCGCGAATCTCGAACGGGATGGCCTCGCGCCCGTCCTCGATGATGGTCCAGGCACGGCCATGCTGGACCTCAACCCGCGTGCGCCGGAGAACGAGCGGGCGATGGTCGGCGTCCTCGAATTCGTCCTCGGCGTCGACGCGGCCGTCGATCCGCACGTAGGGCGGCCGAAATTCGGTGGCCAGGACGAGCGCCTCCTCGACACTGACCTTCGGAGTGACGGCGAGCAGGCGACCCACGCGATAGCTCGCGCCGAGCGAACGTAGCACGAGCAGGCCGATGGCCAGAGCACTCAGCCCGACTGCCGCGACGAGGGAGGGGATCACGGCGGGGATGATAGTCGGGCGGGCAGGAAAGGGCCCGAAGGAACCTCCGCGTCACGTGGGCGTTGAGGCGATCTCGACCGTTAGTGGCGCTCGACCCCTTCGGGCTGGACCTCATGCTGGGTCGCGCTCGGGGCCGGGTCAAGGTCCGTCGTCCACGAATCGCCGCTTGCTGCGGCGACTTGTCCACGCTGTGTCCACACCGGCCCGTCCGTCACGGGTCCGGCCCGTCCGTCACGGGTTCGGTGTCACCCGGCGGTCCGCCCCGTCACGGGATCCAGTGCCGTCACCTGGCCGCTGAAGCTGGTGAGGACGAGCTTGCCGCCGACGAGTTCGGCGTTCGTGACCACGTCGGAGTGGGCCACCCGCCACGCCACCGTGCCGTCCGCCTCGATCGCGAACGTCTCGATTTCGGACTGCACGATGACGTGGGCCAGGCGGCTCGACCCGATGAGCGCGATCAGCGGCGTCGCCGAGCGATGGTGCCAGCGAAGCGCTCCGCCTCGGGCATCGAAGGCGTAGGTCGTGAATCCATAGGTCGCCACGAACAGCCCGTGCGTGTCCCAGACGACTGCTGCCGGTTCGTCGTAGATGGGCGACGCGAACCGTGCCGTCCAGGTCCCCACCGGTCCTTCGAGGCGCACCTCGGCACGGCAGTACTGCTCGACGTCGGGGCCGCCCAGGGGTCCGTGGTCGATGAGGTCTCCGCCGCTCTCGGACAGAGCGAACACCGCGGCGCCCTGGCCGCTGCCGCCCCAGGCCCAGCGCGCCCGCAGACCGCCCGGATAGCCGACGGTGGCCCGACGTGGCTCCGGCTGAGTCACGGAGTTGTCGGTCAGGCCCCGCTGGTCGGCGCGGCGATGGGGCGGATCAGGTCGTCCAGCCCAGCTTCAACATCGGCCACCCGAGGCTGCTCGGCGATGGGCGCAACTGTTGCGTTGGCCAGGATCCGCAGCGTTGCCGGAGGTACCGGAAACACCG
>JANNUK010000284.1:0-2563 GCA_031395155.1 Chloroflexota bacterium
CGCCCGGAATCTTCTTTGCCGTCGCCCTCGGGCGGATCGGTTGCTTCTTCACCGGCTGTTGCGCCGGGCGCTGCACCGCGTCGCGCTGGGGTGTCTGGTCCTCGGATCGGCGGGTCGGCGTGCGGCGCGTTCCCACGCCGCTGATCGAATCGGGCGCGGGCCTGATCATCGGGTTCGTGACGCTGGCGCTCGTCCTCGGCGGCGCGCCACCCATCCCAGGGGCCATCTTCGTCGTTGCGTTCGCCGCCTATACGGTCGTTCGCCAGGTCCTCCTCCGTCTCCGCGTCGAGCGACGCAGGTCACCCCGGACGCTGCCCCTGACGGGCGTGGCGGCAGCTGTTGTGACCATCATCGTGATCGTGCTTTCTGTGATCCAGGGGTAGCGGTAGATCGTCGCACCTGCGGCCGCCCGCACCGTCTACGAGCCGGGCAAGGCGATGTGGCAAGCGATGGTCACGACCGACAGAACGGCAACCGGAAGCCACTCGTATGGCAGCCGACCCGAGTCGGCCTCGATGCCGGCGGCTCGATCGAGCATGGCCTCGACGCGACGTTCCGCTGCGAACGAGAAAGCGACCGGCTGATGGCCAAGATCGCCTTTCAAGAGCGCCCCCGCGAGCGAGCGAGCGCTTGATCCACGCCGGATGGCGTCCGCGTCCGCGAACATCTCCAGATCGGCAAGGCGATTGCCGACAACACGTCGAACGCTGCCCGAGCGCCCAAGCACGTGGAGCCAAGCGCCAAGCGCGGCAGCCCGGAGAGGCGCTCGAGTTCGGCGGTGATGGTCTTCGTGATACACGACGGCCTCGAGCTCGTCGCTGGTGAGCGCGCCGATCAGAGACGACCCCACGAAGATCCGAGGTCGGAGCGCCCCAACGACAAGCGCGTCCGCGCCCAACGCCGGCGTCACAAGACACGGCACCCCGAACAAGTCGATGGCGTCGGCATCGACCGCAAGGGCGCTCGCCGCGCTGCGCGACGCGACGAGCTCGCGGACCACGAGCGCGGCCCAGGCGAGGACGAGCATGCCACCACCGACCTCGACGCCAATCATCGGATCGCCGCCGACGAGCAGGCCAAGAGCGATGCACCACCCCAGCGGACCGACCACGACCGCGAGGAGGCTTCCGGCGCGCACCACGGTCATTCGGGTTGGTCGGCCAGGGCCGCGAGGCGCTCCCGTGTCGCGGGATCGACATCTGCGAGTCGCACGGCGAAGTGCCGAAGAGCTGCGCTGCCGTATCGATCTACAAGACGATCGACAGCCAGCCCGCTGAGCCGATCGACCAGCTCCGCCTCCGACGCCGTGGGCCGGTAGATGTACTGTCGTCCGCGGCGCTCGCGGGCCAGGACGCCCTTCTCGTGAAGGCGGCTCATCACGGTCATGATCGTGGTGTAGGCGTGCTCCCGTGGCTGGCTCCGATGAAGGGCTTCGACGACCTCGCCGACGCTCGCCTCGCCGAGTCCCGCGACCTCGCGCACGATCGCGGACGCGAGGGGTCCCAGAACGTCCTCCAAGCTCGGGCTTCGGGTCACGGTGTCGATCTCCCCTGGGGACCGCAGCCTATCATCCAGAAGCGTGCGACCAGGGCGATGACGGCGAGATCGATGACGGCTAGTCGCACGCCCAGCTGGATCCGCGTCAGGACCCGACGATGGTCAGGTTGCCGACCATTCCGGCCGCGTAGTGTCCCGGCACATGGCAGCCGTAGAGGATTGTCGCCGGCGCGGTGAAGCGCCATGTCAGCGCACCCTCGGTTCCGGGATCGAGCGTCAGGACGTTCGGCTCGCCGTGGCCCATGCCCGACATGCCCCCAGCCATCTCTGCGTCGTGTTCGTCCTGCATCTCCTCGTCGCCGAGGGTGAAGTCGTGGGCGATCTGGCCTGCGTTGACGACCTTGAACGTGACGGTCTCGCCGACCTTGACCTCGACCGACGCAGGCTCGAAGCTGAACGCATCGAGCATGCGGATCTCGACCACCCGGTCCGCTTCACTGGCCCCGGCCGGCTCGCCCCAGGCGAACGCCGCCGCTTGGTCGTCGCTGGCCATCGGCATCTCGTCGCTTGGGGAGGGTTGGCCGGGGTCACTGGCCGGCGGCTCGGCGCCGGCCGAACAGGCGGCGAGGACCATCAGGAGGCTGAGCATCGCGGCTAGACGCGGCGTCATTCGAAGCAATGTGTGGTCCTCCATCGGCGGTCTTTGGGTCAGATTTCGTTCAGGGTGCGGCCTCGGGCCCGCTGGGGGCAGGTCCACCTGGACCAGAACGGCCGTGCCTCTTGGGTGGGCGTTCCCGATCGATCGAATCCCGGTCACGGGCCCGGCCAGGTTTCGCCGCCGTCGTCGGAGCGGAAGAACTCGGTCGAGCGGGTGACGAGCGCGATCGAGCGGCCTCCGTCCGCGACCGCGACGACCGCCGGCTGGCCCTCGAACGGAAGCCGCGACCAGCTGGCCCCGCCGTCCACCGATCGGGCCACCGCGTCCGGTCCGCTCGCGACCAGGACGGATCCGTCGGGCGTGGCCGCCAGGCCCGTGACCGGGTAGAGCTTCGGGTCCGCAACGGGT
>JANNUK010000304.1:0-3026 GCA_031395155.1 Chloroflexota bacterium
TCGACGCCGGGCTTCGCGTCGACGCCGGCGCGATCGTCGTCCTTCGCCCAGTCGCCGTAGCCGGCGTGCCCGAACGCCGTGCTGTCCGTGTTCGTGTCGGACGCTGCGGTTGCCGCGTCGCCGGCCGGGTCGCCGGCCGGGTTGGTGGCCGCGCCGTCCGGTCGGAGCGCCGCGCCGAAGGCGAGCGCCGTGACGAGGAACGCGCCCGCGATGGCGCCCGGCATGGACACGCTGAGCCGGCGGCCTGACTGGCCACCGGCGATCCTGCGGGTGTGGTCCTCGAGCAGTTCGATGTCGTCGATCTGCTCATCGATCTGCTCATCGTGACCGCGCGTGCGGCCGTGCTCCGGATAGCGATCCATTCTGCTGTCTCCCTTTGGTCCCGAGACCGGTGGTGGCCGCCGCCGATCGGCGACGGAACAAGTCCGATGGAGACAGAACGCCCGGAAGGGCCGGGGATTACCAGGTCGCTGGCATCCGATGGTCATGGGCATGGGAGTACAGTCGGCAACTCTTCAGCGGGGCGGGATAGCCGGTGTCCCTGCGCCTTGATGCCTACGGGTAATTAGATTCGGGCTGAGCGAGCCTGGCGCCGCACCCAGAACGCCAGAATCGGTGACCCGTCACGCACGCTGACGCTCGATCTCATTACCGGGACGCATCACGGACGGGAATGGGCCCCGATCGCCCCTCGCCGGGCGGCCACACCTCGCCGGGCGGCCCCTTGACACCGGACCTCAGTCGCCCTAGGGTCGTCCCTAACGAACGTTAGGTAGGAGCCCCGTCCCGCGATGGCCATGCACGCCCAGATGCCATCCCGTCGCCGCGAGATCGAGGACGTTGCCAGCGCCCTGTTCCGCGATCGTGGGTACGCGGCGACGAGCATCCGCGACATCGCGCGAGAGCTCGACATCCGCGGAGCGAGCCTCTACGCCCACGTCGCTTCCAAGGAGGACGTCCTGTGGGCGATCGTCGACCGGACCGCGTCACGATTCGAACGGGCCGCGGCCGATGCTCTCGCCGATCTCGCCCCAACGCCCGACCCGACCGGGCGGATGACCGCCCTCGTGCGCGGGCACGTTGGGGTTATCACGGAGGACGTCGGCGCGGCGAGCGTGTTCATCTCCGAGTGGCGCGCCCTCAGTGAAGAGCGACGGGCCGCGGTCCTCGCGCGGCGCGACGCGTACGAGTCACGCTTCCGTGACGTGATCGCCGACGGCGTCGCGAGCGGCGACTTCACGATGTCCGACGCCGCACTGACCGCGTCCTACCTGTTGACCGCCCTCAACGGCATCGCCACCTGGTACCGACCGGATGGCCGTCTCGGCGCCGACCGGATCGCCGATCACTTCGTCGACCTCTCGCTGCGCACGCTCACGGAGGACCACCGATGACCGATCCGCTCAGCCTGGACCCGATCCTCTCGCCCCAGGAACGCGGCCGTCTCCCGTTCAACGAGGACCTGCCGCACGACGCACGGTTCGAACACTTCGAGGCCCACGTTCATGCCGGCGGCAAGGTGGAGGCCACCGACTGGATGCCCGACGAGTACCGGACGGGTGTCCTGCGCTTCGTCGAGATGCACGCCAACTCGGAGCTGATGGGCGTGCTCCCCGAACGCGAGTGGCTCATGCGCGCGCCGACCCTTCGCCGGAAACTCGCCCTGACCGCGAAGGTTCAGGACGAGGTCGGCCATGCCCAGCTCCTCTACCGCGTGGCGGAGGATCTCGGGAAGCCCCGCGAGGCGATGTTCGACGACCTCCTCGCCGGCAGGACGAAGTTCCACAATGTCTTCCACTACCCGACGCGGTCCTGGGCCGATATCGGGGTCATCGCCTGGCTCGTGGACGCGGCCGCGATCGTCGCCCAGCAGGCGCTCCGTGACTCGAGCTACGCGCCGTACGCCCGGACGATGAAGAAGATCTGCTGGGAGGAATCGGTCCACATCATGCACGGCCGCGATGTCGTCGTGACGATGGTGAACGGCACCGACCAGCAGCGGGCGATGGTCCAGGAGGCGCTCGATCGGTGGTGGGGTCCGCTCATGCAGATGCACGGTCCGCGCTCGCCGCGCGAGAAGGACCGCGACCTCCACTGGCGGATCAAGGCCAAGACCTCGGAGGAGCTCCGCCAGGAGTTTCTGACGATCTACGTGCCGCGGATCCTCGAACTGGGCCTGACGCTGCCCGATCCCGAGCTCCGTCGCGACGACGACCTGGGCGAATGGCGTTACACCGAACCGGACTGGCAGGAGCTTCGAACCGTGGTGACGAACCATGGACCAAAGTCCGAGGAGCGTCTCGAGTTCCGTCGCGTGAGCCGCGAGGAAACGCGCTGGGTGCGTGAGACGATCCTGCGCGCCCCGGAGGCCGCAGCGTGAACGATCAGGGCGCCGTCGGTTTGGGCGAGACGGGAACGCTTGAGCCGTGGGAGGTCTTCCGCCGCGAGAAAGAGGGAGATCCGATGCGTCACGGCGGGAGCGTCATGGCGCCCGATGCCCAGCTGGCGATCCACTATGCGCGAGAGCTGTATGGCCGAAGGCAGGAGAGCGCCGCGCTGTGGGTGGTGCGGCGGGCAGATGTGCACGAACTGGAGGATCCGGACCTGCTCCAGCCGCCGCTCGATCGTTCGTTCAAGAAGCCGGGCGGCTACGTGATGCGCGACAAGCTGGCGGCCGCTCGTGCGCGGTCCGGTCAGCCGAAGCCGAAGGCGCGCGAGGGATGAACGGCGAGCGCGTGACGGTTTCGGCGGCCGCCCTGGAGCCGCCGCAGCGGGTCGCCCTCGGCGAGCTCCTGCTGTCGATGGCCGACGACGAGTTCGTCATCGGTTTCAGCGACTCCGAATGGACGGGAATCGCGCCACTTCTTGAAGAGGACGTGGCGATAAGTTCGCTCGCCCAGGACGAGATCGGCCACGCCAAGGCGCTGTACGAGCTCCTCGCGGGGCTCCTTGACGACGGCCATGACGCCGATGCGATCGCCTACGACCGCGAACCTCCCGACTACCGCCACTGCCGGCTCCTGGAC
>JANNUK010000306.1:0-4176 GCA_031395155.1 Chloroflexota bacterium
GGTCTCTGGCGCCGAGCCACCGCGGTAAACGAGCAGGAACTTCGCCATCTGAGGTGCTCCTCCGTCACTGTGGCGGCGATCCGTCGCCGTACCCTGACGACGAACGGGTCGACCGGGAATCGACACGGTATCGATCTCGCCTCTCATGCGTGCTGAATCTGTCCTGCTACGCTCGGCGCGATGACTTCCACCCTACGCGCCGCGCTGACCGCCGGCCTGGGTCGGGTCGGCATCTGGAGCTTCGCCCTCCAGACCCTGCGCGCCGCCGAGGAGCGATCCGCCATCGCCGAGTACGGCCGGCTCGGCGTCAGGGCCACGTGGATCCCCGAGAGCCTCGGCAGCAAGGACGTGTTCGCCCATGCCGCGATCCTGCTGGCTGCCAGCCCGCGAATGGCGATCGCGACCGGCATCGCCAACATCTACGCGCGCGACCCGATGGCGATGGCCAACGGGGCGCACGCCCTGGCCGATGCCTATCCGGGTCGGTTCGTGCTGGGGATCGGGGTGAGTCACGCGCCCTCGGTGGCGACCCGCGGCGCCACCTACGGCAGCCCGATCGAAACGATGACCGACTACCTCGACGCGATGGCCGCGGCGGCGTACGCGGGCCCCGCGCCGGCCGAGCCCGCGCCTATCCTCCTTGCCGCCCTCGGCCCCCGGATGCTGGAGCTGGCCGCCGCGCGGACGAACGGCGCGCATCCCTATTTCGTCCCGGTCGAGCACACCGTGATGGCGCGCGAGCGAATGGGCCCCGACGCGTTCCTGGCGGTCGAGCAGACCGCTGTCATCGAAACCGATCGCGCTCGCGCGCGCGTCGTCGCCCACGCCTTTGCGCGCCGCTACCTCTCCCTCCCGAACTACGCCAACAACCTGCTGCGCCTCGGCTATTCGGATGAGGACGTCGCGGGCGACGGCAGCGACCGGCTCGTCGATGCGGTCATCGTCCAGGGTTCGGTGGAGGACGTGGCGGCCCGCGTCCGCGCCCACCTCGACGCAGGTGCCGACCACGTTTGCGTCCAGCTCCGCTCCTCGGACTCCCACGACGTCGCCGTGGCCGGGTACACGGAACTCTTCGCCGCGCTCTCCGAGCCGCTCGCCGCGCTCTCCGAGCTGGATTCGCCGGCGTAGGTGAGGCGGCGAGAGCGCCCTCCCACGAAAGAGCCATTGGCACCAGCCGAGCCCGCTGCGATAATTACGCGGTCTTGCCGGGCAGGGAGGATGTGCCATGACGAGTGGCCGCGTGGGCGCCCCAAACAGCGAAGCGCGCCGTGCACTGGTGTTTCACGATCGCCCGCTGGTCGTTGACCTCATCGAACTGACGCTGAACCACGGCCTCTTCGTGATCCGGGCTGCAGGCAACCTGGCAGAGGCGGAAGCGCTTCTCGCCGAGTGGCGTCCGCATCTGACCGTGATCGACATGGACCACGACGACAGCACCGCGCTGCTCGGGTGGATCGGCAAATCGGACCGACTGGTACAGAGAGCGTCGCCGGTCCTGGGCCTCACGCGGCGCGGCGATCTCAAGACGAAGCTCCTGGCGTTCGATCTCGGGGTGGACGACATCCTGACGATGCCCTTCTCGCCCGAGGAGCTGCTCGCGCGGTGCATCGTCATCACCCGTCGGGCGTCGGGCACCGATCGGCCGATCGTGCCCACGATCAGGCTCGGTGAGATGGAGATCGACATCGTCAGTCGCCAGGTGCGCACCGGGAACTCGGTCGTGTACCTGAGTGCCATCGACCAGAGCCTGCTGTATCTCCTTGCCAGCCGCGCCGGGCGCGTCGTCACGCGGGAAGAGATCCTCGACGCCATCTGGGGCACCGACTTCGTGGCCGAGAGCAACATCGTGGATCGCCACATTCGGAGCCTGCGCATCAAGCTCCAGAACGACTATCGGCATCCGCGCTTCATCGCCACGGTCCCGGGTCAGGGCTATCGCTTCATCCCGCGCTTCACGAATCTGGGCTGGAACGGCGAGAAGCGCGCGGGTGAACAGGCGCGCACCTGAAGCGCCGTGCCTGGCGGAATGAGGTCAGCCGGCAGCGGGGCAGCCGAGTCAGAGAGCCGGAGCGCTATCCGGGGGCGCCACCGTAACCAGTCGGGCCAGTCGCTCCTCGTCCAGAACGCGGATGCCGCCGCTGCGTTCGCGTTTCACGAGACCGTCGGCTTCCAGCTCGCGCAGTGCCCGGTACATCATCCCGCGGCTCGTACCGATCATGGCTGCCAGGTCGACTCGCTGCGCAAGTGGATGGGGCGTGTCGAAGATCGCCTTCCCGTACCGAGTGAGGATGGCAGCCAGCCGCTGGCGCGCACTCTCGAAGGACCGTTCATCGAGTCGCATGTTGAGAACCACCGCAAAGTCCGAGGAGTGGTCAAGGAGGCCGACAGTCAGTGCGGCGTCCTGTAGCGCGAGCTCTCGCATGAATCGCGGATCCCATGTCGCCCATGTCCCGTCGCTCAGGGCGACCAACTCGTAGAGTGCCTCACCGTCCGGTTCGCTGATCGAGCGAAGTCCGCCGAGATACCCAGGCCCTGCGATCAGCGCGGCGCGCACCTGTCCCGTCTCCGCAACGCGGCGAGCGATGACGTGCCCATCGAGCATGATGAAGGGAGGCAGTTGGATTCCCATCGTGTGCAACAGGTCGCGGCCGCTGAAGGCCTGTTGGTGGGCCGCGCGCTCCAAGCGACGCACCGTGCTCGCGTCGGCGTCCGGCAGCAGCCGCGCGAGGTGGGAGCCAACCGAATCGATCGTGCTCATGGATGACCTCCTCGTTCCGCCGATCGTACCTCGGGTGTCCGGACGTGATAGTGAACTCTGAGATTGCCAGCGCCGGGAACCGAGGTAGGCTCCGATTGCTCGACCATGACGCCATCGTGCGCGTCAGCGCTCGGTGGCACTGGGCCTCGGGCGCTCGCCGAACCAGGCGGGCAGCGGCCAGAGATACGTGAGGGCGTGTTTCGTTTTCCACATAGCGAGGACGAGCGGTGACAGATAGCCAGGTGAGGTCAGCGGACGTCGAAGCGCGCCGTGCACTGGTGCTTCACGATCGCCCGCTCATCGTGGACCTCATCGAGCTGACCCTGAACCATGGCCTCTTCGTCGTTCGGCCGGCGACGAACCTGGCAGATGCGGAGGGGATTCTCGCCGAGTGGCGTCCGCATCTGACCGTGGTCGACATGGACCACGACGACAGCACCGCGCTGCTCCAGAAGATCGGCGCGACAAACGCCCTGACGCAGAGCAGGACGCCGGTCCTGGGCCTGACCCGACGCGGCGATCTCAAGACGAAGCTGCGGGCGTTCGATCTCGGGGTGGACGACATCCTGACGATGCCCTTCTCGCCCGAGGAGCTGCTCGCGCGGACGATCGTCATCAGCCGTCGGGCGTCGGGCACCGATCGGCCGATCGTGCCCACGATCAGGCTCGGCGACATCGAGATCGACATCGTCAATCGCGTGGTGCGCGCCGGCGACTCGGTCGTGCACCTGAGCGGTATCGAGCAGAGCCTCCTGTATCTCCTTGCCAGCCGCGCCGGGCGTGTCGTCACGCGGGAAGAGATCCTCGATGCCATCTGGGGCACCGATTTCGTGGCCGAGAGCAACATCGTGGATCGCCACATCCGGAGCCTGCGCATCAAGCTCCAGGACGACTATCGGCATCCGCGCTTCATCGCCACGGTCCCCGGCCAAGGCTATCGCTTCATCCCGCGCTTCACGAACCTGGGCTGGGACGGCGAGAAGCGCGCGGGTGAACACACCGGCTCCCGACCGCGAGGCCCCCACGCGCACGATCGTGATCCAGACCCCTAGCCCTGTTCAATACGGTAAAGCCGTCCCGGTCGAGCCGAGCGCATCGGCCGTGCTGCACTTCCTCGTCCTCTTGCCATTGGCGCTCATCGCCGCGGGGACCCCGCTGGTGAGCGCCGCCCGACCTTGGATTACCAGACGATCCCACCGGAGACAAGAGCGACGGGGTCCTGGCAGATCCGCCACATGCGCACCGCTGCGACCAGCGACATGACGAGACGTCATGACGCGAATGGGTCGTGACCACAGACTGGCAATCGTCCGCTGAATCGCCTCCAGTAGCGGCTGGCAAGACGCAAAGGAGCAGACCATGACCAGCGAACAAGGCGACCGGCCGGTCGTCACCCAGGAACCCGCGGGTGCCGCGGG
>JANNUK010000312.1:0-1649 GCA_031395155.1 Chloroflexota bacterium
GCGAACCCGGCAACGGTCCGGTCGATGGCCTCGGCCCAGGTCGCGGGCCTCAGCTCGCCGCCCTTCGTATCGCGAACGAGGGGCTGGGTCAGTCGAACATAGCTCCTTGGCACTCGCGCGCCTCCTGCGGATTTCCGACGACGCCATCGAGTGTAGCGCGAGGTCCTCGCTGGTGCCGTCCGGTGCGGCCCCCGCGGGTGCGGCCCCCGCCGGCCCCGCCGGTGCGGCCCCCGCCGCTCTGCACCCCTGGGTGTGCAACCGCGACCACATCGACATCGCAGCCCGCAGCGCAAACCTGAACTGCACCGCTGCGTGTGCAGATCCGGTCGGGATGCACACCCGGAGGTGCATCCCCGACGTGTTGGCCCGATTCGGGCGCCCGCGCGCCTCCGGGAAGCGTCTAACACGTCGCGGTTGCACACGGGCGAGGGCAATCGGGCGCATCGCCCGCGGCGGCGCGCGGATGAGCCCGGCGGTCTGACGCGGGCCGAGCGTAGACTCGGACGATGACGGCCCGCCCGGCCAAGCCGGAGGAACAGGACGACCACCGTGCCTACCAGGCCGCGCTCGGCGACGTCCTCCAGAGCCTCGGCCGGGCGCCGATCGATCTGGATGGCGTGCTCAGCGCCATCATCGGCCACGCGGTTCGACTCTGCCACGCGGAGCGGGGGTTCATCCGCCTTCTCGAGGACGGACGCTACCGGCACGTTGCCGACATCGGCGCACCACCGGAAGTGGTCGCGTTCAACCTGGCCAACGACATCGTCCCGACCCGCGCCACCCTGACCGGGCGGACCGCGATCGAGCGTCGTCCCGTGCACATCCCGGACGTCATGGAGGACCCCGAGTACGACTACCCGGAGGCGATGCGTCTCGGCGGCTTCCGCGCGATGCTCGGTGTCCCGATGCTCAAGGACGACGTGGCCGTGGGCGTGATCTCGATCTGGCGCGACGAGCCCATCCCGTTCACCGACGGCGAGATCGAAATCGTGACGCTGTTTGCGGACCAGGCCGTCATCGCCCTCGGGACGACCCGGCTCGTCCAGACGATCGAGCGTCAGAGGAGCGAACTGGCTCGCTACATCTCACCGCAGGTTGCCCAGCTCGTTTCGAGCGAAGACGGCGAGCGGCTGCTCCAGGGGCATCGACGCGAGATCACGGTCGTCTTCTGCGACCTGCGCGGCTTCACGGCGTTCAGCGAGTCCGCCGAGCCGGGGGAGGTTCTCGGTGTGCTGCGCTCGTACCACGCCGCCATGGGTCCGCGGGTCGCCGAGGCGGGCGGGACCCTGGAGCGTTTCACTGGTGACGGGCTCATGGCGTTTTTCAACGATCCCGTGGAGCAGGCGGATCACGTCTTGCGGTCTGTTCGCATGGCGGTTGCGATGCGCGCCGATGTCGTCGAACTCGCGGCGGGGTGGCGGCGCCTCGGCCACCGGCTCGGCTTTGGCATAGGAATTGCCACCGGATTCGCAACGCTGGGGCGGATCGGTTACGAGGGGCGGGTCGACTACGCCGCGGTGGGTTCGGTCGTCAACCTTGCCGCACGGCTGTGCGCGGAGGCCGAGGACGGCGGCATCTACCTCAACCCGCGGGCTCATGCCGCCGTGGAGGATCGCATCGTCGCCCGCGCGATCGGCGAGCTCGCGATC
>JANNUK010000344.1:0-1724 GCA_031395155.1 Chloroflexota bacterium
CGCCGACGTCAGCATCATTCCCTCGATCCCGATGTTGACGATGCCCGACCGCTCGTTCATCAGGCCGCACAGCGACCCGAGCGCGATCGGGGCGGCCGCGAAGAGGAAGATCGGACCGGTCGTCGGCAGGATCGAGATGACGTAGCCGCCGAACTGGAAGAGCAGTCCGATGAGCGGGATGTCATAGAGAGACATGACCAGGGCGTCCATCAGCGGGCCGACCCCTCGCCGTACGATCGGGTGACCGTGGCCAGCTCCTCGAGCCCGACGCGTGCCTCCCGGATCCGGAAGATCCGCCGGACGATGATCTCGGCGGCCAGGAACAGCAGGATGAGGCCCTGGATCACGTCGACGATCTCGACCGGGATTCCGGCCTGGATCTGCATCTGGCCGGCGCCGGCCTTCATCGTGCCGAGGAGGAGCGCCGCGAACAGGATCCCGACCGGGTTCGCGCGACCGAGGAGGGCCACCGTGATCGCGTCGAACCCGACATTGGTCGCGTACGGCGCCGTGAGATGACCCACCCGTCCGAGGATCTCACCCGTGCCCGCGAGCCCCGCCAGCATCCCGCACAGGGCCATCGTTAGGGCGATGAGGCGGCGCGGGCGCATCCCGGCGAAGCGGGCGGCGTCCGGGTTCGCGCCCACGGTCCTGATCTCGAAGCCAAGCTTGGCCCGCCACAGGAGCCACCAGATGATCGGTACCGCGAGCAGCGCGAAGAAGATGCCGACGTGTCCGTTGCGGCCGAACAGAACGATCAGTTCAGCGTTGCCCACGTCGAGGGTCTGCGCGAACGGTGATCGCGGGGCGCGCAGCGGACCCGACACGAAATACGAGCTGATCGAGATCGCGACGAAGTTCAGCATGATCGTGGTCACGACCTCGTGGGCGCCGGTCAATGCCTTCAGAGCGCCGGGGATGAACCCGTAGACCAGGCCTCCCAGGGCGCCGGCGGCGACGGCGAGCGAGACCGCCACGAGCGCAGGCTGATCGCGGAGCTCCCCGCCGACGTACGCGGCGGCGAGGGCTCCCATGAGGAACTGGCCCTGCGCGCCGATGTTGAAGAGGCCGGCCTTGAAGCCGACACCGACGGCCAGGCCGGCCAGGACCAGCGGCGTTGCCTGGACCATCGTTTCGACGATCCCGTTGAACGATCCCAGGCCACCCGAGATCATCGCCCAGTAGGCCACGAGCGGCAGGGTCGGGTCGATCTCGACACCGATGAACACCTGGGACGCGAGGATGACGATCGAGCCGACGAGCATCGCAAGGATGACCGCGCCGAGCGGGACCACCACGAGCGCCCATGCGCGGCGCAGCGCCGAGGCGGCTCGAGCGCCGTCGGCAGCCTCCACCGCCTCGGCATCCTCGGCCGGCGGCACCGGGCCGCGCGCGGGCTCGCCGGCCGGGCCGGTCACGCCGCGGATCCCGAGGTCGATGAAGATCCCGAACCTGTCGCGGGGCTGCCGTCGCGGTCCCGGCCGCCGGTCGCCATGAGCAGGCCGATGTCCTCCTTCACCGCCGTTCGGCCGTCGACCACGGCGACGATCTCGCCCCGGTACATCACGGCGATCCGGTCGGACAGCTCGAGGACCTCGTCGAGTTCGGCCGAGACCAGCAGGATCGCCGTCCCGGCGTCGCGCTTGGCGAGCGCCTGGCGGTGGATGAACTCGACGCTGCCGACATCGAGGCCCCGCGTCGGTTGGTCCAGGACGAGGAGCCGC
>JANNUK010000351.1:0-9563 GCA_031395155.1 Chloroflexota bacterium
GAAGGTCACGACGGCCGGACGGGCGTCCCGGGCGACGGCCTGGGCAACCAGGTGTTCGAGCAGGTACCGGTGTCCCAGGTGCAACCCGTCGAAGACACCAACCACCACGAACAGCCGGCCGTGATCGGGCCGGAGGGCATCGACGCCGTGGACCACGTCCATCAGGCCACCGGCTGGGGCTGTGGGTCGACGAACACCTTGTCCGGCGCGAGCCGGCCATCGCGGATGTGGGCGAGAGCGACGAGCCGGCCCTGTGCGTCGACGACGCGGATGGGGCCGTCGCCAGCGGAACCACCGACCGCAGCCGTGGCACCCGGATCCTTGACGAACCGCCCCCTGGCAAGATCCGCAACCGCAGCCGCGTCGACCATCACGACCGGTACCTCGTCCAGCCCCGCGTCGATCGGCCGGAGCACCCGGGTGAGCCCTTCCGGACCGTCGGCGGCGGCGTCGCGGATCTCGTCCAGCGTGAGCGCCCCATCCAACTGGAACGGGCCACTCGCCGTCCGCGTCAGCGCACCGAGATAGGCGGCCGACCCGACCGCCGACCCGAGGTCGCGGGCGAGCGCTCGAACGTACGTGCCCGCCGAACACGAGACCTCGATGACCGCGATGGGGCGGGCTGTGTCCGTGCCGTCCCACGACGTGATCTCGGCCCGGTGAATGGTCACCTCACGTTCACGCAGCTCGACCGCCTCGCCGGCCCTGGCCAATGCGTACGCTCGGCGGCCCCCGACCTTGATCGCGCTGAAGTCCGGGGGTCGCTGCCGGATCGGACCACGAAACTGCGGCAGCGTCGCGTCGACGGTGGCGCGCTCGACGGGTGGGCCGTCGACCGGCGTGAGCTCGCCGTCGAGGTCGTCGGTCGTCGACGACGCTCCGAAGCAGACCGTGGCGCGATACGTCTTGTCGGCACCGAGGTGGAACTCCGCCAACCGCGTGGCGCGTCCCAGGAAGAGGGGCAGCACGCCGCCGGCGAACGGATCCAGCGTGCCACCGTGGCCCACCCGCTTCGTCTGGGCCAGTCGACGGACGAGCGCCACGATGTCGTGCGATGTCGGCCCGGCCGGCTTGGCGACGACGAGGACCCCGTTGAGACCGGGGCCGAGCGAGCGGTGGGCCATGACGCGGTCAGTCGGGGCGGCCGGCGACCAGCCGGGCGGCCTCGGTGAGGACGAGCAGGCGGGCACCTTCGAGCGGTGCGGAAATCGTCGCTCCCGCTGCGCGGGCGTGCCCACCGCCGCCGAACACCCCGGTGAGGACGGTGGCGTCGACGCCGCCGGGACGCGTTCGCACGCTGATCCTGGTGGCACCGCCGGGTGCCTCCTTGAACAGGATTGCGACGTCGGCCTGCTCCGCCTGGGCCAGGAGGTCGATGATGCCTTCCGAGTGGGTGGCCTCGGTCCCGGTCGCGGCGAGGTCGGCGTCCAACAACGCCGCGTGGACGATCCGGCCGTCGGCGGCCGTCTCCAGGCGGTCCAGCACCCGACCGAACAGGCGCAGCTGGGCTGCGGGCTTGGTTCGATAGAGGCGACGTGACGCCTCGGCGAGCGGTGCTCCGGCGGCCACGAGCGCAGCGGCCACGGCAAGGGTGCGCGGGGTGGTGTTCGGATGGGCGAAGGTCGCGGTATCCATGACCAGGCCCGCGATCAGCGCGCCGGCCAGCTGCCCTCCGGCGGCGGCGAGTGGGACACCCATGCGGGTGGCGATCAGGGCGACCATCTCGCACGTCGCCGCGGAGCCGGAGTCCACCCAATCGGCCGGGCCGCGCGTCTCGTTGGATGCGTGATGGTCGATGACGACGCGTGGCAAGCGTTCGAAGAGCTCGGCGTGGCGGTCGCGCACGGCTCCGATGCGGTCCAGGTTTCCGCAATCACTGACGACCAGCAGGTCGTACTCCTCTGACAGATCCGGATCGGTCCGAAAGCGCTCCACGCCCTCGATGAAGCCGTAGAGTGCCGGCACAGGATCCGTGCACAGGAGGGTCGCCCGCCCGCCCTGCGCCTCGATGAGCAACCCCACTCCCAGTGTGGCGCCGATCGTGTCGGCGTCGGGGTTCTCGTGACTGACCGCGAGCACACGCCGCGCCCGGCTCAGGCGTTCCAGGACCTCGTCGGGGACGGCCTCGGCGAACGGCCGCAGGTCGATCGTCACCGGGTCCGACCCGGTTTTCGAGGACCGGATCGTCCTGGCGGGCGGCCGCGGCCAGGAGGGCGGCCGGCTCCGGCCGGACGGCGCGACCGACGGCTCTCCGTGTTGGGGCCGGAGGGCATGGGAGGTCCGGGGTCCCGGCCCGGCTCGTCCGGCGCATCGCCCTCGGCGGGCAGTCGCCGGATGGGCGTCGGCAGCGTCTCGGCGATCGGGCGATCCGCGTCGGGCACTCGGCCCGCATCCAGTTCCGAGAGGAGCTGGAGGATCCGTGTCCCGCGATCCGCCGTCTCGTCGAGGCGCAGGTGGAGCTCGGGGATCCGCCGCAGCCGAATTCGGCTCCCGAGCTGGTGGCGGACGAAGGGCATCGCACGACCAAGCGCCCGCATCGTCGCGTCTCGCTCCTCCGGTTGTCCGATGATGCTTACCCAGACCTTCGCGTGCTGGAGATCGGGGGCGGTCTCCACCCGGGTGATCGTGGCGAAGCCAATCCGGGGATCGGAGACCTCGCGCGCGAGAATCTCGCCGATCTCCTGGCGGATCAGCTCGTCGACTCGGTCCGTCCGCTGGGTCATCGGGTCAACGAACGACGGTGCGACTCACCGTCTGGGTCGTGAAGCACTCGATGATGTCGCCCTCCACGATGTCGTTGAAGCCGGCGAGGCCGATGCCGCACTCGAAGTTCTGGGCCACCTCGCGGACATCGTCCCGGAAGCGCCGGAGCGACTCGATGCGGTCCGTCGCGATCACCTTCCCGCTTCGCCACACACGAGCGCCGCCCCGGACGATCTTGCCGTCCGTGACGAACGAGCCGGCGATGACCGTGGATTTGCCCACCTTGATCACCTGGCGAACCTCGGCGCGCCCCTCGATGACCTCGACAATCTCCGGTTCGAGCAGGCCGCCGAGGGCCGCCTCGATGTCGTCCGTGAGCTTGTAGATGATGTCGTACAGGCGCACGTCGACGCCTTCGGCTTCTGCCCCGCGGCGTGCCGTGTCGGTGATCCGGGTGTTGAAGCCGACCACGATCGCATTCGATGCCGAGGCCAACAGGATGTCGTTGTCGGTGATGTCGCCGGCGCCCTCGTGGAGGATGTTGATCCTCACCTCGTCGCTCGAAACCTGCTCGAGGGAGTGAGTGATCGCTCCGAGCGATCCGGAGACGTCGGCCTTGAGGATGATCCGGAGTTCCTTGGCCTGTCCCGCCTGGATCTGTCGGTAGAGATCCTCCAGCGTGGCGCGGCCGCTGCCTTCGCCGCCCTTGGCGGTCGGCGCCAGCTTGCGCTGCTCGACGAGCGTTCGGGCTTCCTTTTCATCGGCGACGGCGCGCAGGATGTCGCCTGCCTGGGGCACCTCGGACAGCCCCAGCACGACGACCGCGCTGGCCGGGCCGGCCTGCTTGACGCGCTTGCCGAGATCGTTCTCGAGGGCTTTCACCCGGCCGAACGTCTCGCCGGCCACGATGATGTCGCCAATCCGCAGCGTGCCGGTCTGGACGAGCGCCGTGGCGACCGGGCCGCGGCCCTTGTCGAGCTGCGCTTCCACGATCGTGCCGATGGCCGCCCGCTTGGGATTGGCCTTCAGGTCCTGGAGGTCGGCGACAAGCAGGATCATCTCGAGCAGGTCGTCGAGGCCGGTCCCTGTCTTGGCCGAGACCGCGACGAGCGGCGTGTCGCCGCCGAACTCCTCGATGACAATGTTCGCCTCGGTCAGCTCGGTCTTGACGCGCTCCGGGTTGGCATCGGGCTTGTCGACTTTGTTCATCGCAATGATGATCGGGACCTTGGCCGCCTTGGCGTGGCTGATGGCCTCGAGGGTCTGGGGCATGACGCCGTCGTCGGCCGCGACCACGACGACCGCGATGTCGGTCACGCGCGCCCCACGGGCGCGCATTGCCGTGAACGCCTCGTGGCCGGGCGTGTCCAGGAAGACGATCTTGCGGTCGCCCTTTTCGATCTCGCTGGCGCCGATGTGCTGGGTGATGCCGCCCCGCTCGCCGGCTGCGACCTTGGTGCTGCGAATGGCGTCGAGGAGGCTCGTCTTGCCGTGGTCGACATGGCCCATGACCGTGACGATGGGCGGACGCGTGACGAGGAGCGACGCGTCGTCCTCTTCGAACAGGACCTCCTTGGTCGCCTCGGAGACGCTGCCCTCGCCGTTGGCCTCATCGCCGAGTTCGACCCTGTCGGCCGCCTGTTCGGCCACTTCGTAGCCGAGCTCGCCGGCCACGAGCGACGCGGTATCGCGATCGATGAGCTGGTTGATCGTGGCGAAGATCCCGCTCTTGATCAGCTCGCGAATGATGTCGGCCGGATTGAGGTCGAGCATCTCCGAGAGTTCCTTGACCGTCACGGTCGACGGCAGATCGATTGCGCCGCGCTCGCGCGGGTCCACGACCTGGACCTGACCCGCGAACGTGCCGTCGCGACGCGGCGGCTTGCGCGGGCCACGACGGCCGCGGGTGCCGCTCCTACTCCTGGCCATGGGCGTCTCCTTCAGGATGGTGAGGTGCGGCGGTCGATGCGAGGATCGCTCGCACGCCATCGGGGACGGCATGCTGGAGCGCTCGCCCGAGGGCACCGCGGCGGATGGCGTTCGTCAGACAGGGTTCGTCGGGACAGACATAGGCGCCGCGGCCGGCGGCGCGCCCGGTTGGGTCGAGCTGGATATCGCCCGTGGGCGTTCGGACGACGCGCACGAGATCTCGCTTGGCCCGGCTTGTTCGGCAGGCCACGCAGGTCCGGGTCGGTGGGCGCCGGACCGTTCCGGCGGCCGACGGCCGGCCTACGACGTCACCTCGTCGATTGCGTCTGTTGCCGCGGCGGTCGTTGCCGCCTTCCTGGCACGGGGCTTCTTCGCCGGCGCGGCCTCGGCGGCGGCTGGGCCGGTCGCGGAGGCTACCGCAACCTTCTTGGCCCGTGGCTTCCTGGCAGCGGCGACCTCGGCCTCGGGGGCTGCCGCTGGGGAAGGTTCGCCCGTCGTGACCGCTGCGGCCGCCTTCTGTGCACGTGGCTTCTTGGGCGGGGCGACCACGGCGTCGGCCGCGGCGTCGGGCTCGCGGGCAGTTTCACCGGTCGCCGATGCTACCGCGGCCTTCTTGGCCCGAGGCTTCCTGGCCGGGGCAGCCTCGGCCTCCGGGGCTGCGTTCGCCTCGTCTCCGCTCCCGGCAACGGCGCCCGGCGGGGCATTCGCCGCGGCGGCAACCGCCGCTCGCGCCTCGGCGACGGAGACGTCACTGCGAATATCGATCCGCCAACCGGTCAGCCGCGCTGCGAGGCGGGCATTCTGGCCTTCCCGGCCGATCGCCAGCGACAGCATCCGCTCGGGCACGGTGACGCTCGCGATTCGGTGTTCCTCGTCGATGTCGACGGAAATCACCTGTGCGGGGCTCAACGCGTTGGACACGAAGAGAGCCGGGTCGTCGCTCCACGGGATGATGTCGATCTTCTCGCCGCCCAGTTCGGCGACCACCGCCTGGACACGTACGCCGCGCTGGCCGACCGTCGCGCCGACGGGATCAAGCCCTTCCTGGCGCGATGCCACCGCGACCTTGGACCGACTACCGGCCTCCCGGGCGATCGCCTTGATCTCGACGGTCCCACTGTGAATCTCAGGGACCTCAAGTTCGAACATGCGCTTGAGGAAGCCCTTGTGTGTTCGTGACACGAGGATCTGCGGACCGCGTACCGATCGACGCACCTCAAGGACGTAGGCCTTGACGTTCTGGCCGATCCGGTAGTGCTCGACGGTCGACTGTTCGGTCGTTGCGAGGATGGCTTCGACGTTCTTGCCGACGTCGAGGATGATCGCCCGCGGCTCGACCCGGTTGACGGTGCCGGTCATGAGTTCGCCCTCACGACTCGCGAACTCATCGAAGACCTGATCGCGCTCGACCTCGCGGATCCGCTGGAGCACCACCTGCTTTGCCGTCTGGGCGCCAATCCGGCCGAAGACATCGCCGTCAAGCTGCTCCGTCTCGACAAGATCGCCGACCTGGGCGTCCTTGTTGTGGGCGCGGGCGTCGTCGAGCGTCATCTCGGACAGTTCATTCTCGATCTCGGCGACAACCTGGCGGGCACGGAACACGCGGATCTTGCCAGTCTCCCCGTCGATCTGGACATGAATGTCCTCGTCACCGGCTACGCGCCGGTACGCCGACTGGATACCGTCCTCGACGGCGTGGATCAGCTGTTCGCGAGAAACCTGTTTCTCCGCGTTGAGCTGCAGGAGGGCACCGACGAAATCGCGACTCACTCCGCCCTCCTCTTCTTTCGATGGTCATGGCCCGGTCCGAAAAAAAACGTGGGGGTCACCCACGTCACGGAGCGGCCGTTCAGTTGCGGCAGAGTATACACCCGGGCGCGTGGACGCGTTCCCAGGAGCGCGATCGAGGGCGATCGGCAGCGTAGTTCGGGGGCGTCAGTGGCACAGTGCGCGCACAGAGGTCTCGCCCAAGAGTGGCGTCGAGGCGCCCGAGCACCCGCGTGTCGGGCGGCGGCGCGCTTTCGGCCACTCGTCTCCGTCATATCGTCCCCATTGCTGCCGCGAGCGTACCGCCCGCGATAGGCCTGCGACTCCGGTGGGCTTATCAGCCACGGGGGTCGCTGGCACGCATGGGAGCGATCGCGGCCGTCACAAGGGGTCGCCGAGGCACTCTTCGCGACTCGGCTGTGCGTAGAGCAGCGATGGGAGCGATAGCCCTGCTGGCAGGGCGCTGGCAGGGCGCTGGCAGGGCGCGGTGCGGACGCTACGCGGTGAAGCCCCGGCCGGCCCCGTATCGATCGGCGACGTACGCCTCGAGGATGTCGATGAACTCGTCGACGAGGCCGTCTCCCCGCAGCGTCTGGCGCAGCTCTCCGTCGACGAACACCGGCGCAACCGGCTCCTCGAACGTCCCGGGCAGGCTGATCCCGATGTCGGCATGCTTGGACTCCCCGGGACCGTTGACGACGCAGCCCATCACCGCCACGCGCATCTCCTCGACGCCGGCGCAGGTCTCCCGCCACTCCGGCATGCGCCGGGCGAGGTGGTCCTGGATCTGCTGGGCCATCTCCTGGAAGAACGTCGAGGTCGTCCGGCCACAGCCGGGGCAGGCGCTCACCTGGGGAAGGAATGCGCGGAGTCCCAGCGACTGGAGGATCTGCTGTGCGACTCGCACTTCCTCCTCGCGTTCGCCCCCGGGAGCAGGCGTGAGCGACACGCGGATCGTGTCGCCGATGCCCTCGTTGAGCAGAATGGCCAACCCGGCGGTCGACGCCACGACGCCCTTCGTTCCCAGGCCGGCCTCGGTCAGGCCGAGGTGCAGCGGCAGGTCCGTTCGGGCCGCCAGGCGACGATAGACCTCGACGAGGTCCGGGACTCCGGACACCTTGGCCGACAGGATGATCCGGTCGTGGCCGAGCCCCGTCCGTTCCGCGAGGTCGGCCGAGCGGAGGGCGGACTCGAGCATCGCGTCGATCATCACGTCGCGCGCGTCCCTGGGCTCGACGGCGCGGGCATTGGCGTCCATGAGTTCCGTAAGGATTTGCTGGTCCAGCGAACCCCAGTTGACGCCGATCCGGACCGACTTGTTGTTCTCGATCGCGACCCGCACGATCGTTGCGAAGTGTTCGTCGTGGCGCTTGCCACCCACGTTGCCCGGATTGATGCGGTACTTGGCCAGCGCACGCGCCGCAGCCGGATGGTCGATGAGGAGCTTGTGCCCGTTGTAGTGGAAGTCGCCGATGATCGGGACGAAGACGCCGAGATCGTGGAGCTTGGCGACGATCGTCGGCACGGCGGCGGCCGCGGCATCGTTGTTCACGGTGATCCGAACGAGCTGACTGCCCGCGTGCGCCAGGCGCGCGACCTGGATCGCCGTTGCATCGGCATCGGCGGTATCCGTGTTCGTCATCGACTGTACGACGATCGGCTCGGCGCCCCCGACAAGGACACCACCGACGTCGACCAGCGTCGTCGTCCGCCGTCGTGGACGCCCGGTCGCCGGATCCGTCATCGTCAGCCGCCGAATTGGCGGAGCAGGTCGAATCCGGTCACCCAGATCAGGAACGCGAACAGGAAGACGAAGCCGACGAGATACGTCAGGCGCTCGACGCGCAGGCTGAGTCTCCGGCCGAACACGGACTTCAGGACGAGCACCAGCATCCGCCCGCCGTCGAGCGGCGGGAAGGGCAGGATGTTGACCACGGCCAGGTTGGCGGACAGCACGCCCGCGAGGTACAGCGTGACGATGGGCCCGAGCGCCCAGAAGACATCGCCGATCTGGATGGCGATCCCGACCGGTCCGGACGCCGGCGGCGGTTCGGTGGGCCGACCGATCGCGGCCACGAGATCGCCCAGCCCGCCCAGGATGAGGTTCATCGCGCTGGTCGTGCGATCGACGCCGATTTCGACCGACTCGCCCAGGTCGTGGCCGATCGTGAACGAGGTGGTGCGCGAAGCGAGGCCGCTGATTCCGAGCGCGCCCTGTGTCGGGCTGATCAGGGCCTCCTCGCGAAGGGTCACCGTGACGTCGATGGTCTGCCCATCGCGCTCGATCCCCATCTGCACCGTCTGTCCGGCGTTGTCACGGATCACTTCGAGAATCCGCTCACCCTCGAAGGCGCTGAAGTACCGGCCATTCACGCTGACAACCACGTCGCCGGCCTGCATCCCGGCCGCAGCCGCGGGCGATCCGGGGTCGACGACGCCGGCTCGGACCCCGATCGTGGGGTCACCGGTGAGCGCGATTCCGGCAAAGATGGCGAACGCCAGCAGCACGTTCATGACCACGCCGGCGACGAGAATCAGAAGCCGGGTGATGAGCGGCGCATTCGAGAACGACCGGGGGTCGTCGGCCGCGTCGCCATCCTCGCCCTCGAGCTTCACGAAGCCGCCGATCGGCAGCCAGTTGAGGGTCCAGAGGGTCTCGCCCTCGCTGCGCAGGACGCGGGCACGGGGCGGGAAGCCGATCCCGAATTCGAGGACGCGGATGCGCGCCAGGCGAGCCGTGATGAAGTGTCCCACCTCGTGGACGAGGACCAGGATCCCGAGGATCAACAGGAACAGCACGATCGTGATGACCGACTGGATCAACTCCATCAGGCGACGCTCCAATTGGTGCCGTGGGCATACGCCGCGTGCACTTCGCGATGCAGGGCGACGAGCGTATCGAGGTCGGGCGCCTGGTCGTCCCCCTCGCCGAAGCGGCGAACGGCGCTCTCGAGCAGCCGCGGGATGCCCGGGAAGTCGAGCGACCCGGCCAGGAACCGTGCGACCGCAACATCGTCCGCCGCGATGAGCGCGGTGCTGGCCCGCGAGCCGATCCGTCCGGCGCCGCGAGCGATCGCCAGCGCCGGGAAGCGCGTCACATCCGGAGCACGAAAGTCCAGCCGGGCCGCCGCCACGAGGTCCACGGCAGCGGCGGGAGACGGCCG
>JANNUK010000365.1:0-7420 GCA_031395155.1 Chloroflexota bacterium
CGGCCGTCGTCGCCAGCGGCGCCACGGGCAGGTCGAGCCCGCCGCGGGCGGCGATGAACGCGAGCGAAGCCGCGGACGTTGCGACCAGGAGGAGGACCGCCGCGAGGATCGGCGTCGTGAGGCCGCGTCGTTGATGGCCCGGGGGCATCCGGTCGGCGGCCACGAGCGACCCGCGCAGGTAGCGCGCGCATTCGCCATGCGCAGCCGTCAGGCAGGCCAGTTCCTGTTGACGATTGGACTGGGGTCGCGGCTCGCCGAAGGCGTCGCAGCGGTTCGCCGCATCCGGTCGCTCGATCGGGCGAGCCAGGCGACCATCCGGGCCCTCGGACCGCAGGAACGGGCAGACGGCCGGATCCGGCGATCGAAGCTCGAGGTCGGCGATCCAGGAAGACCCGCCTTCGGTTCGTGCGCTCGGATCGGGCGCCCATGGGACTGAACGCCGTGGGCGTGGCGTCGCTGGGTTCCCAGGGGTCCCCGGGCTCGATCGCGCGCGGGAGCCAGAGCGCAGCCCGCGGTCCCCGGTGGTCGCTGGCAATTCCTCGCCGGGATCGACTCCGTCCGTGGGCGCTGCGGGCGGGTCTGCCCCGGCCCGGCGCCGTTGCCTCCGCGGCTCATCGGTTGCGTCGCCCACCGATCCTCCATCGCCCGGTGACCGTTGATGGTGCCCGAGTCTAGTACCTTCTGATCGTTGCCGTCACCATTACGGGGTGCTAGGCTGCGCGGCCGACAGCGGGATGGCTGCTGCCAAAGCACCGAACCGAGGACACGAGACCCCACGATGGCCCTGCCACTCCCGGTGGTCCAGCCCGATCAGGACCCCTACCGCCTGGCGCCACACCGAATCCGACGATGCACGTTCCGTCGGGTCATCACCGTGGATCCAGGCGAGGATCGCGTGTACGACGTCGAGTGCTTGTTCCCCGATCGGAAGATCCCGATCCCCCTTGGAGATCTCCAGTCGGCGCTGCCGATCTGCAACGCCTGCACGGCCCCGCACATCTTCCGGCCCGACGAGGATTGACCGGGCAAGTCCGGCGTCGGTGCCGCTTGCGCTGGTGGACGAAGCGAGTGTTGATGGTGCGCCAGCGAGGCGACCTGTAAGCCGAGTTCTGTCACGCGATTGCTCGCGTGGATGGCCATCCATCTGGGGCCGCCGGTTACCCGACGGCTCGTGCGGCCGACCCGAGGGCTGGGCAGCGCACCTCTCCCCCGGCGAACCGGGTTGCGCCCTCCTATTTGGCCTTGCTCCGGGTGGAGTTTGCCCGTTTCACTCCGTCCGTCGGCTTTCACCGTCGGCCGGCATCGTCACTGTGGCACTGGTCCTCGCCTCGCGGCGGACGGGCGTTACCCGCCACCCTGCGCTGTGGAGCTCGGACTTTCCTCACGCCGACCGGCGAACCGGGCGACGCGCAGCCATCCGGCCGCCTCGCTGACCAGCGGATTCTACCCCGAGACGAAGTCGAGACTGCCCGGCGGGCCGACCAGGCGAAGCGACCCGGGACCGACCTCGATCCGCTCGACAACGAGGAGGACCTCGAGAAGCCGGCTCTCCTGCTCGCCGATGGCGCCGCCGCAACCAATTTCGGTCATGACGAGCTCGCTGATCGAGAACCGATCGCCGACGCGGTCGAACCCCCCGCCGAAGGTGTTGCAGCCTGTCGAGCCGCTGATCCGGTTCCCGTCGAAGCGGATCGTCGGCATCGCGTCGGCCAGCACGGGCCGCCCGGCGACCGATACCACGCGCCAGGCAGTGCCGTCGATGTCGGCCTGGCCCGGACCTGGAACGACCAGACAGCCTGAGGCAATCGCGGCGATGGCAAGGACCAGGGCGACGCCGGCGGCGCCCCGAACATGGCTTGATGGCACGCGGCGCATTTCTGTGGCTACGGGCCGACGCCTGGATCAGGTCGGAGCACCAGGTCGCCGTCCGAGCCGGACAGGACGAGGAATCCGTCGGCCCGGATCGCGATCGTCGCAGCCGAGCCGAGAATCGCGTTGAACCGGGCCTCGACGTCGCCGGTGGCCCCGACGCAGGCGACCTTGGTCATCGCCACGTCCCGGATCTCGATGTTGGACCCACGAACGATGGCCTCGCCTCCGTACGCGTTGCAGCCCGTCGAGCCACTGATCCGCCCGCGGTCGAACGCTGCCGTTGGTTCACGGCCTGCTATGGGTGCCCGCGCGCCAACCTCGACGGCGCGCCAGCCGGAACCCTCGAGACGCGGGGTCCCGCCCTCGGGCAGGGCCTGGCAGGCCGCGACCACGACCGTAAGGGCGATCGCCACCAACCCGATCCAGTGTCGGCGTGTTGGGCGGTCTACGGCTGGTACCACAGCCGCGTGACGTCTTCGCGGCGCCTCAGGTTCCCGCGACCGGATCCGTGGCCGGGGGCCGTACCACCACGCTGGCCGGTCCGCCCGCGGCGACTCGATCGATTGCCTCGTTGGCCAGGGCGTCTGCCGTCCCGTTCTGGGCCCGCGGCACGTGCGCCGCCGACCAGCCCTCCAACCCGCCAAGAAGCCGACGGCACTCGGCCCACAGCGGGATGAGCTTCGCGTCCTTGACTCGCCACCGCCCGTGAAGCTGCTCGACGATCAGCTTCGAATCCAGGAGCAGGTCGACCCGCCGCACTCCGAGTTCATCGGCCAGCGCCAGCGCCCGCACCACGCCGGTGTACTCCGCGACGTTGTTCGTCTGGTGCCCGAGGAATTCCGATATCGACGCGTCCGGTTGGGCCAGTGGGTCGAGCGCATCGGGCCGCGACCGGTCGATCAGGACCGCTCCGAGCGACGCGGGACCTGGATTCCCGCGAGCGGCGCCATCGGTCCGCACGACGACGGCCTGCATCGCTGCCGGGCCGATCAGCTGGGACCTCCGTCCGACGTGCCAGTGGGGCCTATCGGCAGGACTGGCAGTTCGGCGCCGGCGGCCGAGCCGGGCTGGCGACCGCGGAGCTTGCGCCACACGATCTGGATCGGGTCGTAGAACTCGTCGGCAACCCTCTCCTTGAGCGGAATGATCGCGTTATCCGTGATCTTGATGTGCTCGGGGCACACTTCGGTGCAGCACTTCGTGATGTTGCAGTAGCCGATCCCGCCGGCGTCCTTCAGGTACTCGCGGCGGTCGGCCTGGTCAAGCGGGTGCATCTCCAGCCCGGCCGCGCGGACGAGAAAGCGCGGCCCCATGAACGGCCGTTCGGTCTCATGGTTGCGAAGCACGTGACACACGTCCTGACAAAGGAAGCATTCGATGCACTTGCGAAATTCCTGGACCCGCTCGATGTCGTCCTGCTGCCAGCGCCACTCGGACTGTGGCACATCGTCGGGCGGCTTGAACGGCTCGATCGTCGCATTGACCGCGTAGTTCCACGAGACGTCGGTGACCAGGTCGCGGATCAATGGAAACGCCCGCATCGGCTCGACCGTGATCGGTTGGTCGAGATCAAAGTCGGAGAGCCGGGTCTTGCACGTCAAGCGGGGCCGGCCGTCGACCTCGGCGCTGCATGATCCGCATTTGGCGGCCTTGCAGTTCCAGCGGACGGCGAGGTCCGGCGCCGCGTGACCCTGTATCCAATGGAGCGCATCGAGGACGACCATCCCCTCCTCGACGGGGACATCGAAATCCTCGTAGCGACCCGGCTGGTTCGGCTCGCCGCGGAAGACGCGCAGATGTGCGGTATCCATCGATGCCTTTCTCGTCAGTGAGCAGTCCCGAGCAGCGCGCGCAGCTCGTCCGGCACAGTGGGGAGCGATGACGTGGTTACCGCCATGGTCCCATCCTCAGCGCGAGCCACCACGCTATTGAGGCCTCCCCATCGGGCGTCGTCGGTATCGGGATGATCGAGGCGGCTGTGCGCACCCCGGCTCTCGGTGCGCTGTCGAGCGCTTCGCGTGATCGCTTCGGAGACGGTGATCAGGTTGCGAAGCTCGAACGCGAGGTCCCAACCCGGATTGAACGACCGTCCTCCAGCGACCTGGACTCGCTGCCCTCGCTCCCGGATCGCAGCGAGCTGTGTCAATGCTTCGTCCAGGTCGGCCTGAACGCGGAAGATCCCCACGAGCGACTGCATGGTGGCCTGGAGATCGCGCTGGATCGCATAGGGGTCGTCGCCGTAGGCCCGCTCGAGCGGTGCGGCAAGGTCACGAGTGGCTTCTCGCACCTGGACCGGATCGACATGGGGAAAGCCTGCCTCCCCGGACGGCTGGTCGACCGCGTGGCGAGTGGCGCCGGCGCCGGCGCGGGCGCCGAAGACGAGCAGGTCGGACAGCGAGTTGCCGCCGAGTCGGTTGGCCCCATGCATCCCTCCGGCACACTCGCCGGCCGCGAACAGGCCGGGCACCGTCGTTGCTCCGCTGTCGGGCTCGACCCGGATCCCGCCCATGACATAGTGCGTGGTCGGTCCGACCTCCATCGGGCCCTTTGTGATGTCGACGTCGGCAAGCTCCTTGAACTGCTCGTACATCGACGGCAGCTTGCGCCGAACGTGTTCGGGCGGCAGGTAGCTGATATCCAGGTAGACACCGCCGTGAGGGCTTCCGCGGCCCTGCTTGACCTCGGTGTAGATCGCACGCGCCACGTTGTCCCGGGTAGAGAGCTCGGGTGGCCGGCGGGCATCGGTCTGGCGGCCCTCCGACAGGGCCGTTACCCAGCGAGTTGCCTCCTCGTCCGTGGCGGCGTACTCGTCCCGGCGGTCATCGGGGAGGTACGTCCACATGAATCGTTCGCCGTCCTTGTTGCGCAGGATCCCCCCCTCGCCTCGCACGGCCTCCGTGACGAGGATCCCGCGGACACCGGGCGGCCAGACCATCCCGGTCGGGTGAAACTGGACGAACTCCATGTCGATGAGCTCCGCGCCGGCCTCGTACGCCAGGGCGTGGCCGTCGCCGCTGTACTCCCAGGAGTTCGAGGTGACCTCGTACGCCTTGCCAATACCACCGGTCGCCAGCACGATCGCCTTGGCCCGGAACAGGATCGGCGATCCGGTCGCACGCCAATAGCCGAATGCGGCGGTGACTCCGACACGCCCGGTGATGAGGCGGGTGATCGTCGCCTCCATATAGACATCGATGCCGGCCGCGACCGCACGATCCTGGAGGGTTCGGATCATCTCGAGTCCGGTCCGGTCCCCGACGTGCGCCAGCCGCGCATGGCTGTGGCCACCGAATGGCCGCTGGAGGATCCGTCCGTCCCGGGTCCGGTCGAACACGGCGCCCCAGCGCTCGAGCTCGTTGACCCGCGTGGGTGCTTCCATGGCGTGGAGCTGGGCCATCCGAGCGTTATTGAGGTACTTGCCGCCGGCCATCGTGTCGCGAAAGTGGACCTGCCAGGAATCTGCGTCGGCCACGTTGCCGAGCGCTGCGGCGACGCCTCCCTCGGCCATGACGGTGTGCGCTTTACCGAGGAGCGATTTGCAGACGAGCCCGACGCTCAATCCCGCCGCCTTGGCTTCGATGGCCGCCCTGAGGCCGGCCCCGCCGGCGCCGATGACGATGACATCGTGGGAGTGCGTCTCGAGCTTCGTGACAGGTGGCATCGCGACCTAGAACCGGATCGCCGGGTCGGTGATAACGCCAAGCGCGAGGAGCCGCACGTAGACGTCCGCCAGCGAGACCGAGATGAAGCTGACCCATGCCCAGGCCATATGGTGCCGGTTGAGGGCGGTCAACCGCTGCCAGACCGAGTGCTGGGCCCGCTCACGGCGCGTGCACGAGAAACAGTCGAGTCGACCGCCGGCAAGATGGCGGAGTGAATTGCACGAGATCGAAAAACCCATCAACAGGACGACATTGACGAAGAAGATCACGCTTCCGAGGCCCAATCGAACGCGGCCTTCCGGAAACAGGGAGCCGACGGCATCGACCCACAGGAAGAAGAGTGGGATAAAGGCAAGGTAGAGGAAGAACCGGTGGAAGTTCTGGAGGATAAACGGAAGCCGGCTCTCCATCGCATAGCGCTTGTGGATGGTCGGTTCGCCGACCGCGCAGCCGGGCGGATCAGCGAAGTAGAAGCGGTAGTACGCCTTCCGGTAGTAGTAGCACGTCGCCCGGAACCCGAGCGGGATCCAGAGGATGAGCAGGCCCGGGCTGATGAACGCGGGGAGCCAGCCAGGCGCGATCAACGGGGAGAACAGCGGCGAGAGGTATCCGTCCACCTCGTAGGCCGTGCCGAACAGTGGCGTCCACACGATCCCGGAGAAGAAGAGGTACCCCGCCAGGGTCGTGAACAGGATGCCCTGGACGCCGGGTGCGATCCACCAGCGGTCGCGGCGGTTGGTGGCGAAGAGGCCGGTCCGTGCGGTGCCGGGCGGCTTCCACGGCGTCGGGATCGTCGTCATCCGGGGGAATCGTCCTTTCGTGCGCGCCGTGCTACTTGGCCCAGCCGGACGAAGTTCCGGTGCGTCATGCCGCCGCCAGCGAGGCGAGCCGATCGATGATCGCGTCGGCGAACTCACTGGTCCCGGCCGTCCCGCCGAGATCGTAGGTGATGGTCCGACCCTCGGCGATGACGTCGCGCACGGCGGTCTCCACGCGCTCGGCCACGTCGACGTGGCCCAGGTGGCGGAGCATGAGGACCCCGGACAGCATGAGCGCCGTCGGGTTCGCCTTGTTCTGGCCGGCGTATTTCGGGGCGGAACCGTGGACCGCTTCGAAGACCGCCGCCTCCGTCCCGATGTTCGCACCGGGCGCCACGCCCAACCCGCCGACGAGCCCCGCCGCGAGATCGCTCACGATGTCGCCGTAGAGGTTCGGCAGGACGAGGACGTCGTACTGCTCGGGCTTCTGGACGAGCTGCATGCACATGTTGTCGACGATCCGGTCCTCGAAGTCCACCCTGCCCTGATAGTCGGCGGCGACGGTCCCGCACGCCTCGAGGAACAGGCCGTCGGACAGTTTCATGATGTTCGCCTTGTGGACCGCTGTCACCTTCATGCGGCCATTCGCGACCGCGTAGTCGAAGGCGAACCGGGCGATCCGCTCCGAGGCGGCACGGGTGATGATCTTGATGCTCTCGGCGGCGTCCGGGCCGACCATGTGCTCGATGCCGGCGTACAGGTCCTCGGTGTTCTCTCGGACGATGACGAGATCGACGTCCTGGTAGCGGGTGTCGATGCCCTTGATCGAGCGAGCCGGGCGCAGGTTCGCGTAGAGCCCCAGCGCCTGGCGGAGGGTCACGTTGACGCTGCGGAAGCCCTTGCCGACCGGCGTCGTGATGGGACCCTTGATCGCGACCTTGTTGCGTTTGATCGACTCGAGAACGTGCTCCGGGAGCGGCGTGCCGTAGTCCGCGATGCACGCCTCGCCGGCGTCGACGACCTCCCACTCGAAGGCAACGCCGGATGCGTCCAGGACGCGTCGGGTCGCCTCCGCCAGCTCCGGTCCGATGCCGTCGCCGGGGATCAGGGTCACTCGGTGGGCCATGC
>JANNUK010000403.1:0-2715 GCA_031395155.1 Chloroflexota bacterium
ACGACGCCCTCGAGGCCGTCGTCACCGCGCTGGGGCCTGCGGCCGGGCTGAGCGTCAACGCGCTCGACGGGGTCGCTTCTCTCCTCGACAAGAGCCTCATCCGGCAGACGGATGGCGATACGACTCCCCGGATCAGCATGCTGGAGACGATTCGCGAGTACGCGTCCGAGCGCCTGGGGGATGACCCGGATCTGGCCGGAGCGGCTCGTCGCGCGCATGCAGACCACTTCGCGAGCTTGGCGGTCGACCTCGATCCGGACGAAGCGGCACTGAGCGAGCTCGACAACCTGCGGGCGGCGTGGCGCTATTGGGTCGAGCAGCGAGATCTGGACCAGCTGAACCGGCTGACCGAAGGGCTGTGGCGAGCACACGAGGCGCGAGGGCTCTACCACGCCACGATCGATCAGGCCACGGACCTCCTCGACGTGCTGTCGTTGGCTCCCGAGTCGCCCGAACACCGCGGGCAGCGCACCGAGCTGATCACCAGGCGCCTGCGGGCCATGCTTGCCGTCAAGGGCTACACGCTGGAGGTGGAGGAGGCGTTCACCAGCACCCTGGAGATGCTGGAGACCGAGGAGAAGGACCAGACCGGCGAACACCTTTTCCCGATCCTTCGCGCCCTGGCGTCGCTCTATGTGTTCCGTGCCGAATTCGGCAAGCTGATATAGCTCCTTGTGAGGGGCCGATGATGGCACGGACCCTCGCGGGGAGACCGGCGCACAGCTATCCGGCAGATGACCGTTGGCCCTAGAGTCCGGCCCCCGTTCTCCGGCCTCGAACGGTGATCGGGATCCGGCGGCTTGACCGGTGATCGGACTCATCAGCTGACGTCGACCGGGGTGCACGGGGACCCGGCGGGTCGGAGGCTGAGGAGGCCGGGATGGGTACGGTCGGCATCGACATCGGCGGACGAGTCCATGTGGCGGCTCGCTGCCGGGAGGGCCAGGCGCACGCGGACCGAAGCGTGCTCAAGATCAGCCAGAGTCGGGCGGGCTTCACCGCGCTCGACGCCTGGCTCGAAGCCGGGCCCGAGCCGGTCGAGCTCGTGGTCATGGAGTCGTCCGGTCACTACTGGATGCCGCTTGCCGCGCATCTCAAGCGGCGCGGTGTCCCGGTCGCGGTGGTCAACCCGCTTGCGGCGCGCTACTTTGCCAAGAGCCGGCTCAGCCGGACGAAGTCCGATCCGGCCGATGCCCGGAGTCTCGCCGAGATGGCCATGCGCGACACGCCGCCTGCCCGCGATCCGCTCATCGGGGTCGAACTGCGCCAGGCCGCCCGCTTCGCGATGACCCTCGTCACCGAGCAGGCCAAGGTCTGCCAACGCCTGTACCGGCTGGTTGAGCTCGGCTTCCCGGAGCTTCGGGAGCTGTTCGACGACCCGACCTGCCGGACGGCCCGGGCGGTGCTCCGCCTCGCCCCAACGGCCCACCAGGCCACACGGCGTCAGACCGAGACCCTGGCCAACGCGAACAAGGGCCGCGGCCAGCGTCGTCTCGGCCAGACCAAGGCCGAACGGCTCCGGGCCGCGGCGGCCGAGACGATCGCCGTTCCCGAGCTCGACGCTGAGACGGCTTTCGAGATCGGGCACCTGCTCGACCAGTACGACCTGCTCGAGCGCCAGATCGAAGCCGCCGATCGACGAGTGGCCGGTCTCCTCGACGGTGAGATCGCCCACCGGCTTCTGACGATCCCCGGCGTCGGCCCGGCGACCGCCGCGACGCTCATGGCCGAGATCGGCGACATCGGCAGGTTCACGGACTTCGACCAGCTCCTCGCCTACGCCGGGGTCCACCCAGCTGAACGAAGCTCGGGCACGAAGGGGGCACGTCCGGGGACGTCATGGCACATGTCCAAGGCCGGCAACAGCCACCTGCGCGCCGCCGCCTACCGGCTGGCCGTCGTCGGCGTCCAGCACAACCCGGTGATCGCCGCCCACTACGCTCGGAAGCGGGCCGCCGGCAAGAGTCCAATGAACGCCCTCGGCCATTGCATGCGCAAGGCCTTGAGCCTCGTCTGGGGCGTCTGGCGCAACGGTCAGGACTTCGACCCCACCTGGGGTCCCGACGCTTGACAAGGCCCTATGGGATCTAGGGCTTCGCGCCCTTCGCCTTCGCGGACTCGGAGCTCCGGTCGGAGAGACGAACCTCGACACCGCCGAGATCGACGCCATCGTGGATCGCTCGGACGTCATAGCAGCCGGCCTCGAGGCCGCGCGTGCGCCAGTGCCCGAACCAGCGGTCGCTGCCGGCTCGCCACTCCATGGAGACCTCGGCGACCGGGTCCCCGCCGTCACACGACGTGATGACGAGGATGAGACTCCCCTCCCCCACCGACGCGCCGTCCAGCATCAGGCGGACCTTCATCGGGATCGTCCGACCCGCGTGACCGTCGAGCCCGTCTGCCTTGATGGGCGGGCCGAAGATGGCCGTTGGGACGGCGTCCGGAGCGGGATCCGTGGGCTCAGGGCCGACGCTCACGACGAACGTCGTCGCGGCGACGTTACCCGAGGCGTCCGTTGCCGTACAGGTGACGGTGGTGGCACCGGGGGCGAAGGTCGATCCCGAGGCCGGAAGACAATCGACCGCGGGGTTCGCATCGACAACATCGGTTGCCGTCGGATCGGCATAGGTGGCCACGGCGCCGGCGGGATCGTCGCTGACGACGGTCGTGTCCGCCGGTACGCCGTTGAGGGCGGGCGGCGTCGTGTCGACGACG
>JANNUK010000409.1:0-1557 GCA_031395155.1 Chloroflexota bacterium
TCCGGCGTCGCGAGCAGGTGATCGATGCGCATTCCGAAGTTCTTGTGGAAATTGCCGGCGCGGTAGTCCCACCAGGTGAAGCGACCGCGTTCGGCGTGGCACGAGCGGTACGCGTCGACGAGTCCGAGCTCCAGGAGCCGCCCGAATGCCTCGCGCTCCGGGGCAGAAACGTGGGTTCCACCGTGCACCGCTCGCGGATCCCAGACATCTTCGTCGCTGGGCGCGATGTTGAAGTCGCCGCCCACCAGGAGAGGATGACCGGTCGCGACCTCGGCCGCGAGCCACCGCTCGAGGCGGTCGTACCAGGCCAGCTTGCCGTGATAGAACGGCGATCCCACGACCCGACCATTGGGTGCATACACGCTGGCGACACGAATCGGTGCGGCCCCCGGGAGTGTCACCGTGGCCGCCAGAAGCCGTGCTTCGCGGAACGGATCGAAGTCGTCCTCGCTGCCTCCGCCAGGTGCCCCCGCGGATGTGTCGCGGACGGGCCCATCGCCGAAATTGGCCTGGACGGCCGTCACCGCCGTCCCCGTCCGGACGCCGATCGCGACGCCGTTCCATCGTCCCTCGCCGTGATGGACGATGTCGTAGCCGGCCATGGCGAAGGCCATGACGGGCGCATCGGTATCGGACAGCTTGGTTTCCTGGATGAGGAGAATGTCGGGGGCGGCTCGCTCGAGCCACCACTCCACCTTCTCGAGACGCGCCTTGAGAGAGTTGACGTTCCAGGTGGCGATGCGCATCGGTTGGGCGGCCTCGATCCGGCGCGTCAGTAGCTTCGGCCGCGCTGCCGCTCGAGGTCGAAGACCGCCGTGTCGGCGATCGCCATGACGGCCATCACGCCGGCCTGCACGGGATCGGACACGACGAGGTCTGCCTCCTTGGGCAGGGAGCCGGCCATCCTGAGCGCGATGATGGGGATACCCGTCTCCCGAAGCTCACGGGCGGCCACGGTGATCTCGCCGCCCATGATCGAGCCGGCCAGGACCAGGAGCCTTGCCCGGGGCAGGTCGGCAACCGCCCGGACGGCCGCGGCGATCGCCGATTCTCCGACGAGCGTGATCGTGTCCACCGAGATGCGCTCGCCGCGCAGGTTGTGTCGATCGGCCTCGCTGATCGCGCCCAGCGCCACCTGACCGACCTGGGCCCCGCCGCCGATGACGATGACGCGCTTGCCGAAGATCCGATCGAGCGACTTCGTGAGCCGCTTGGCGCGCAGGCCGGGGGTCCCGTGGATCGCCCGGATCAGTACCTCCTCGTCCAGTCCCTCGACCTCGATCTCGAGCTCGGTGCGCGCGGGGAGTTCGTCGCGGGACTCGAGTCGGCCGACGGTGCTCAGTGTTCGGAGCAGCCCGCCGGCGGCCGCGACCCGGTCGGCGAGTCCCACGACGGCCGTCGGCAGGTCGTCGAGAACCAGCCGAACGGCAACGACGGGCGGCAGGGTAGGACGCCTGGTCACCGCTGGAAATCGGCCACGGTCATGTCGGCCGGAGACAGCCCCGACTCGTCCGTATGCGCCTCGAACGGGATGCCCAGCGCGGTCAGCGCCTCCGT
>JANNUK010000417.1:0-5931 GCA_031395155.1 Chloroflexota bacterium
GAGCTGGCAGGGGTGCTGGCCCAGCACTACCTGGACGCCTATCGCGCGCATCCGGACGGTCCGGAAGGCGCCGCGGTGGCGGGTCAGGCCCGCCTCGCCCTGCGTGGGGCCGCGCAGCGGGCGGCCGGTCTCGGTTCAAACGCCAGTGCTCATGGCTATCTCGCGTTGGCGCTCGAAGTAGCGGGTTCGCCGGGCGAAGAGCTCGAGCTGCAGAGAGCGGCAGGGGAGTCCGCTGCGGACGCCGGGCTGTTCGATGTTTCGATCGGACACCTCGAGCGAGCCGTCGAATTGGCCGCGCAGTCGGGCGATCACCCCGCCCGTCGTCGGGCCATCGCCCTGCTCGGCGAAGTCCTGACCGAGGGCCACCACGAGCGAGGGTTGAAGCTCGTCTCCGAGGCATTCGATGAGCCCGGGCTGGGTCCGGACGACGAGGGCTATCTCGAGCTCGCCGCCATCTATTCGAAGTTCCTGATGCGCACCGACGAGGGAACTCGTTCTGTCGCGGTGGCCGACGCGGCACTGCCCTCCGCGGAGTCTCGTGGCGACCGCCCGGCAATCCTCGACCTGCTGATTACGCGGGGTACGGCCCTGGCGAACCTGGACCGCCCGATGGAGGCCATCGCCACCCTCACCGGCGCGCGCGTCCTGGCCGATCGGTACGGCGAGACGCCGGCGTTTCTCAGGGCGTCGATCAACCTGGCGTACTCGTTGGAGCCCGACGATCCCCGCGCCGGCTACGAGGTCTCGCTCGATGGTCTGGTACGAGCACGTCGCCTCGGCCACCGTTGGGCCATCCGGTACCTGCTCGGCAATGCCTGTGATTCGGCGCTGGAGGTCGGCGAATGGGATTGGGTGATGGAACAGCTCGGCGACGAGCTGAGCCGTGAGCTCGAACCGCCCGACCAGATCTTCTACGGATCGTACGATGCCCGGATCCGCGCGTCGCGGGGTGAGGATGTGACCGCGCAGACGAGCCACCTTCGGGCGTTGGCGAGCCAGTTCGACGACCCGCAGTTCCTTGAGCAGGCCGACGAGCCGAGCGTTCTCCACGCCCTGGCGTCAGGCGGTCTCGGCCGCGCACTGGAGATCTGTCGGGAGGCGATTGCGCGAGGGCACGGCGGATTCGAAGGCCCCGTGCACGGGGCGCGCGCCGCGACGTGGCTCGGCGACGCCGCCGCTGCGCGCGAAATGGTGACTGCGTGGCAGGTCGCTCGCACGGGCAGGCGTACAGCCGCGATGCGGGCTTCGATGGAGGCCGGCCTGGCGGCGCTCGAAGGGCGGACCCAGGATGCCCGGGCAGGCTTTGGCGAGGCGCAACGCGAGCTCCGCGACCTGGGTCTTGCGGTTCCGCTGGCTCTGTGTCAGCTGGACACTGTCATCACAGGATCCATGGAGCCCGGGGAGCGGCAGCGAGCAGCCGACGAAGCTCGCATCCTGTTCGAGCGGCTCGGCATGCGACCGTACCTCGAGCGGCTCGACGCCGCGCTCACCGCCCAGCCGGGGAAGGTCGCGTCGGCGCCCATCACGGCAGAGGGCGTGGGCCAGGGCGTCTGAGTCACGGCCCCGTCGCCGCGGACTCCTGATGGATCCCGGTCGAACCGTTTGCCGGAGCCGAGGTGTCCTTGCTATCATCCCGGCCCGGCCATGTCACGGCCGCCGGTCAGGCCGCATTCGTCTAGAGGCCCAGGACACCGCCCTCTCAAGGCGGAGATCACCGGTTCGAATCCGGTATGCGGTACCAAGCACATTCCCTCGCCCCCGGAACCGCGCGCCGGGGGCGTTCTTTTTGCCCTAGACTCCCGGCTCGTGAGTATCCCCGAGCGTCGCAACCTGCTCATCCTCACCGAGGGTCAGTGGGACGTCCACAACGCCAAGACGGCGATGGGCGTCATTCGCTACGGCCTCGATCACGTCGTTGCGATGCTCGATTCGACGATTGCCGGGCGGAACGTCGGGGAGTGGATGGAGGGACACGACATCCCGTTCGTCGCTTCCGTGGACGAGGCGCTGGCGCTGGAGCCGCGACCCGACACGCTCCTCATCGGGATCGCTCCGACCGGCGGCAAGCTCCCCGAGTCGTGGCGGGCGACGATCCTCGAGGCGATCGGCGCGGGGTTGGACGTGCACTCGGGCCTCCACACGTTCCTCGGCGACGATCCGGACTTCAGCGCGGCCGCCGCGGCGGCGGGAACCCGGATCGTCGACTACCGCCGGCCGCCGGAGCGTCACGAGACGTCCGTTGGCCGGCCGCACGGACCAGGCAAGCGGGTGATCCTCACCGTCGGATCCGATTGTGCCGTTGGGAAGATGTCCGTTGCCCTGGAACTGCGTGCGGCGGCCCTGGCCGCCGGCCTGTCGGCGGTGTTCGTTCCGACCGGCCAGACCGGGATGATGATCGAGGGCTGGGGCGTCGCCATCGATCGGGTCATCAGTGACTTCATGCAGGGCACGGCCGAATGGCTCGTGGAACAGGCAGAGGAGCGCGGCGACTGGATCATCGTCGAGGGCCAGGGCTCGCTTGACCACCCTGCGTACTCGTCCGTGACGCTGGGCCTCATCCATGGGACCACGCCGCAGGCGATGGTCATGGTCCACAAGCCGGGTCTCGTCGAGCACGACTTCGACCACCTGCCGGGAGCTTCCTTCCCGATCGCCCGGCTGCCCGACTTCATCAGGATCAACGAGCAGGTTGCCGGACTGGTGGCGCCGTCGCGGGTGGTCGCGGTTGCCCTCAACACGTCGCTCATCGCCGATGAGGCAGAGGCCCGGCGGGTCATCGCCGAGACGGCGGTCGAGACCGGGCTCCCGTGCGACGATCCATACCGGTTCGGGGCGACCGCGCTCTGGGCGGCGATCCAGGAGCGCGTGACGGCCCTCGACGCAGAGGCGAGATGAGCGCGGGCCGGCGGGTTGCTCCGTGACCATCCACCTGAGCCACGAGGTCTTCGAGCTCACCTTCGCCGACCCGTTTCGGATTGCCCGGAGCGGCGATGCACACGGCGCGACCACGGTCCTGATCGAGCTCCGGGACGACCGGTTCCCGGGCCTGGTGGGCCTCGGCGAAGGGTATGTCGAGGCCTATTACGGCGAGACCGTCGGCACGATGACCGCGGCGTTTCCCACGCTCCTCGCGGCGGTGGGAGACGTCGAACCCAGTGCTGCCGGACTGGAGCGGGCGGGCGCGGCAATGGATGCAGCGCTGCGTTGGAACGGCGGCGCGAAATGCGCGATCGACATCGCGCTGCACGACCTGGTCGGGAAGGTTCTCGACGTACCGGTCCATCGACTCCTCGGACTCGGGGCGGACATCCCGCCGACGGACTTCACCCTCGGCATCGACGCGCCGGACGTCGTCGCCGAACGGGCTCGGCGTGCCGCCAGATTCCCGGCCCTCAAGATCAAGGTCGGCGGTCCCGACGACATCGCGACGCTCGAGGCGGTCCGATCCGTCTACGCGGGCCCCTTGCGGGTCGACGCCAACACTGCCTGGACGCCGGAGATCGCGATCGCACTGCTTCCGGACATGACCCGGCTGGGTGTGGAGCTCATCGAGCAACCGTTCCCCCCGCGTCGCTACGACTGGTTGGGCGACCTGCAGGCAAGCACGGACCTTCCGATCGTGGCCGACGAGAGTGCCGTCACCATGGAGGATCTCGACGCCCTTGTCGGCGTGGTCGCCGGCGTCAACGTGAAGCTCGCCAAGTGTGGCGGGGTCGGGCCCGCCAAACGGATGCTGGAGCGGGCTCGCGACCTCGGCTTCCGGACGTTTCTGGGCTGCATGGAGGAGACGTCGGTCGGCATCGCGGCCTCGGCTGCGGTCGCATCACTCGCCGACTGGGTGGATCTCGACGGCAACATCCTCCTCGCCGAAGACCCGTTCGAGGGTCTGGAGCTGGACGCGTCGTGCCGCTGGCAACTGGGCGGGTCGCCTGGCCTGGGCGTCCGGCGACGAATGTCCGCCGGCGGTCCCGTTTCGCGCTGATACGCCTGCCCCGCACGTTCCGGACAGGCGTTCGACGAACGTCCGTTCGTGTGGACAAGTTGGTGGACGACTTGGTGGACAAACCCCCTTTCGGCGGTGGGGGGCAGGCGCCTACCATGTCGGGAGGACGCGGAGGTGCCTGGGAGGGGCGCCCCGCCGGGACTTCCACCGGGGTCGGAGCCCGGGGTTCGGTTCGATTCGCCGAACTCGGGATGGTTTGCGACGCCCGCGTTCGGACTTGAGAGGAGGGTACCTATCGATGGAATCGCGCACCCCTGAGCGTGCGCCCTCGGCCGATCGAGCTCCGTCACCGGAGGCGATCGAATTCGTCCGGTTCTGCCACCGGCGGCGATCCGTCGGCTGGCCTGAGCTCTACGACGAGATGTGCGCCGTCGCCGGCCGTGGCCTGTTTCGCGGCTGGAGTGCCGACGAACTCGGCGCGCATGGGATCGGGTTCAGCCTCTTCGAGATGCCGCACCTGGCGGTGCTCGTCCGGGAAGTCGTGGCGGAGGATGCGGAGCGCCGCCGGGCCGCCGCTCCGCCCGTCCGTGGCGTTCCGAGGGCCGCGCAGCCCATCTCGCCAGCGGCAGCCCAGTCCGATCCGGACGCCGACCCACCGCGCGACGACGTTGCCGTGCCGGGGGCGCCCCACGAGTTTGCCACCGCCGTCGTCTGACGCGAGAGGCACCCGCTCACGCCATCATCCCGATCACCAACCGATCGGATACGAGGAACCCCCGCTCCTGGGCGGGGGTTTCGTACGTCGAGCCTCCGGTCAGGCGCGGATCTGACGCCTCGCCATCTCGCCCTCGATCTGGCGCTCGGCGTCGACATAGACGTCGATCTGCTCGCGCATCTGGTTCGCCTCGGGCGTGTACAGGTGGACCTGCTGCTGGAGGATGTAGCTCAACCGTCGGCTCGTCATCCGGACGTGGTCCAGGTTCTTCATCAGCACGAGCGGATCCATCGTGGCGAGATCGGACGGGTGGTACATCTGCTTCACTCAGCGCATTCTAGCCGGAGGCCGCGTGACTCAGAGGGCGCGAAGCCCGCGTTGCGGCCAGGTCCAGTCGACGGGAGAGCCGGCGCCGGCGACGGCGCGACGGCGCCCGGTCTCGGTCGCCCCGAGGACCAGAATGCGGTCGGTCTTGGTCGCGCGCCCGGCCTCGTCGCCCCATAGCTTCGTCATCTTTCGATGCGCCTGAACGGCGTCGAGGACGACGCCGGCGAGGTGGTACCCCTCGGGTGCCGCGGCTTCCTCCCAGACCCGCTCCGCCAGCCCGACTCCGCCCTCGATGCGCCGGCCTCGATCGGTCTCAACGTCGCCGATGACGAGGACCACGACGGCGTCATCGGTCAGGGCGGGTCGCAGCCCGGCCAGGACCTCGCGCACGAACTCGAGATATGGCTCGCGGTGATGGGCGTCGTCGAGCGTCGCGTCGATGGTCGCGGCGTCGAACCCCAGGAACCACGTTCGGAGCCAGTTGTAATAGCCGTACTTCACCACCCGCAGGTACGGCGGGGAGGTGACCACGAGCCGAGCGCGATCGGGAAGGCCCCGTGCGCGGAGCGCCGCCCGCGTTCGCTCGCCGGCATCGCGTGCGTCGCCGAGCAGGGCGATCCCCGATGTTCGCGGCACGGGCTGGCGATAGAGGCGGTCCAGCTTGAGCGAGAGACAGTCGAATACGTCGCGTTCCGGGGATTGGAAGTCGGTCCGCGCGGCGTACTCGCGGACGTAGCGTGGCGCCATGCTGAATGTGTTCGGCATGAGCTCGGACAGGTAGGTCGGGCTCTTGCCGTGGAGGATCCCGGTGATGGCGGCCGCGAGGAAGCGGTCCACGCGATTCTCGAGGCGGAGGGTGGCCCGCACGTAGAGCAGCTGGGCGAACGTGCGCGGATGGAACGCCACGGCGACCTCAACCGGGACGGGCTCCGGGCCACCGCGGGCC
>JANNUK010000460.1:0-1565 GCA_031395155.1 Chloroflexota bacterium
ACAACTGAATAGCGCTTATCAAGAGTGGCGGAGGGACCGGCCCGATGAAGCCACGACAACCTACCGGCGACGAGCCGGCAAGGTGCCAACTCCGGGCAGGTCCTCCTGCGAGATAAGGGAACTCTCCCGAGACCCTTCCGCCGGAAGGGTCTTTCCGTTCTCCGGTCCCGATCGTCCGTCCCCAGTGCCGGGGCGACCGTGTCGAGCGCGTCCACGGCAGGACCAGGAGACCATCGTGACTACGCAGATCGAGACCCCTCCGCCGACGAGCGTCGGCCCTCCCGCACGCGACGCCTTCGCTGAAGCTCGTGTTCGGCTCGCCTGTCGGCAGTGCGGTCAGGCGGTCGCCCTTGGCCCGTCGTACGTCTGCTCGGCCTGCTTCGGTCCGCTCGAGGTCGCCTACGACCTCGACGGGCTTCGCGGCTCGATCCATGCGGCCACAATCGAGGCTCGCCCGCCCGGCGTCTGGCGCTACCGGGAACTCCTGCCGGTCGATCCGCCGAGCCGCGGGCTCGCCGTCGGGTCGACGCCGCTCGTCAGTGCGGCGCGCCTCGGTTCCGCGATCGGGATCGACCGACTCTGGCTGAAGGACGACACGCGCAACCCCAGCCTCTCGTTCAAGGATCGACCCGTCGCCATGGCCGCCGCGGCGGTGGAGCGGTTCGGGATGGGCACATTGGCGTGCGCCTCGACCGGCAACCTCGCGGGAGCGACCGCCGCCGCGGCTGCCGCCCTCGGGATCCCGGCCTACGTGTTCATCCCCGCAGACCTCGAGCCGGCGAAGATCGATCACGCGCTCGCCTACGGCGCGACCGTCGTCCCGATTGACGGCACCTACGACGACGTCAACCGGATCTGCCTCGAGGTCGCCGACGAGACCGGCTGGGGCTTCGTCAACATCAATCTCCGGCCGTTCTACGCCGAGGGCAGCAAGACGCTGGCCTTCGAGATCGCGGAGTCGCTGGGCTGGCGCACGCCGGACGTGATCGTGGCGCCGATCGCCTCGGGGGCGATGTTCACGAAGCTCGCCAAGGGCTTCGACGAACTCGCTGCCGTGGGCCTCATCGAACGACGTCCCGTGCGCTTCGTCGGCGGCCAGGCCGCCGGTTGCGCGCCGGTCGCGACGGCATGGGCCATGGGTGTCGACGTGGTCGCCCCGGTGCGCGTCCCGGACACCATCGTGCGCTCGCTGGCGATCGGCAATCCGGCCGATGGCGGCTACGCCCTGGAGCTGGCCCGCGCCTCCGGCGGCTCCATCGAGGCCATCCCCGACGAGGTCACCGCGGCGACGATCCGCGACGTGGCCCGACTCGAGGGGATTTTTGCCGAGACGGCCGGCGGGGTGACCGTGGCCGCGGCTGCGGCTGCCCGTCGGAGCGGGGTCATCGGGCCCGAGGACGAGGTGGTCGCCCTGCTGACCGGAAACGGGCTGAAGACGCCGGACGCCCGCCAGTTCGGCCTCGAGCCTCGTCCGTTCCGCGCCGCTCCCGGCGAACCGGGGCTCGCACCCGTGCTGCCGCCGCGGTTCGGCGACGTCCTCGCGTGGCTGGAGCAGGGCTCGTGAG
>JANNUK010000504.1:0-17681 GCA_031395155.1 Chloroflexota bacterium
ACACCCAACGGCCGGTCGTGGTGCGACGAACGAGCACGCCGGGAGTGGCTCCCTCCAGCGGTTGGGTCGGGCCTGCAGTGGCTGATCTGAACCGTCCGCGGGAACCGCTCCCGACGCGCATCGACGGTCTTCCCGAACTCCCTCGCGGGTATCACGACGCCGTCGAGGCCGGACTCCGCGATCTCGCGATCGAGCTCAGCCCGGCAGCATGCGCTGCGATTGACGGTCATGTCCGGCTGCTCCTGGCCTGGACGGCAGCAATCAATCTCACCGCCATCCGGGACCCGCTCGATGTCGCGCGACTCCATGTCGTCGACAGCCTGGCGGGACTGGCCGCATTACGCTCCGCATCGCCGCAGCGCATCCTGGACCTCGGGAGCGGCGGAGGTTACCCGGGAATCCCGCTCGCTGCGGCCCTGCCATCTACGCGAGTCGTCCTCGTCGATTCGATCGCCAAAAAGGTCACGTTTCTCGAGACCGCCGTCCAAGCGATCGGGCTGTCGGGGCGCGTCCGGCCACTGGCGGCACGTGCCGAAGCACTGGCCGTCGATCGCGAACACCGGAAGGCGTACGACGCCGTCGTCGTACGCGCGGTCGCTCCGCTGGCCGAGCTGCTCGAACTCGCCATGCCCTTGCTCGCGATGGGCGGCCGCCTCGTCGCCTGGAAACGGGGCGCGATCGAAGATGAGCTCGCCACCGCTCGGCGGGCCGTCACCAGCCTTGGCGGGGGCGAGGTTTCGGTGATTTCGATCGGCGCCGCGAGCCTCGTCGACCACCGGCTTGTGACCGTTCGCAAGGCCGGCCCGACGCCGAGCGGATTTCCACGGGACCCGGCGACGCGGCGACGGCATCCGCTCTAGCAGTGCCTTTGCTACCCTGTCGCGCGTGCGACTCGCCGTCCTCTCGGACATTCATGCCAACAGCGTCGCATTGGACGCGGTGATCGCCTCCTTTGATCGCGTGGACTCCGTGTGGCACCTCGGGGACGTGGTTGGCTACGGGCCCGACCCCAACGGCGTCATCGACCGGCTTCAGGCGATCGGGGCCAGCGGCGTCCAGGGTAATCACGACGCGGCCGCGATCGGCGGCGCGGAGATCGACTGGTTCAACCCGGTTGCGCGGACCGCCATGATCTGGACACGTGACGAGATCGACGACGCGTCGCGAGCCTGGCTCGCCGAGCTGCCCGTGCGCAGGGAGACCGCAGACATGACGCTGGTCCACGGCAGTCCGCGCGACCCGACCTGGGAGTACGTCACCTCGGTCGAGATCGCGCGGGACAACTTCGCGATCATCGAGACGACGCATGCGCTCCATGGCCACACCCATCGGCCGATCGCGTACGTTGAGCGAGATGGAGCGGTCCGCCCCCTCACGCCGGATGACGGTTTCACGGTGTCCCTCGACACCGGTCGGGCCATGCTCAATCCGGGGAGCGTCGGCCAGCCCCGGGACGGATCACCGGAGGCGAGCTACCTCGTCCTCGACACTGGGACGCGGACCTGCACGTGGCACCGCGTTCCCTACGACATCGGGCGGGTCCAGGCCGCGATGCGCACGGCCGGCCTGCCGCGATCGCTGGTCGATCGGTTGACGGTGGGCGCGTGACGCCTCGCGAGCCATGATCGGCGGACGTCGTCCGCTGCCGGGCCGCAAGCTGGGCGACCGACGGGTGCGCGTGGAGCGGCCACACGCGCCGTACTTCCGCTGGAGCGGGGCCGGCCAGCTGACGGCGCGGGCGGCGGCCAGCCAGCCGACGACGGCATCGGGTCGGTGGTGGGCCACGGTCAGGGCCCTGTTTCTGGGCCGCCCGCTTGCCTCGGATGAGGAGGCGGGCGAACGGCTCAGCAAGAAGAAGGCGTTGGCCATCTTCAGCTCGGACGCCATCTCGTCGTCCGCGTATGCGACCGAGGAAATCCTGCGCGTCCTGGTGATCGGCGGGGCCGTCTTCCTGGCCTTCGGGCTGCAGATCGCCATCGCGATCGCGATCCTGCTGGCGATCGTCGCGTTCAGCTACCGCCAGGTCTGTCTGGCCTACCCGACGGGCGGCGGGTCGTACTCCGTCTCGAAGGTCAACTTCGGCCGTCGAGCCTCGCTGGTCGCCGCGTCCGCGCTGCTCATCGACTACGTGATGACCGTGGCCGTCTCAGTCTCGTCGGCGGTCGAGCAGATCACGGCGGCTCTCCCGGTGCTGCTCCCGGAAAAGGTCCTCATCGGTGTCATCGCCATCGCGCTCGTCACGCTGGGCAACCTGCGCGGCCTGCGCGAGGCCGGCAACATCTTCGCCGTGCCGAACTACCTCTTCGTCGGCTCGGCGCTCCTCATGATCGCGATCGGCACGTTCCGGATCGTGATTCTGGGCGAGCACGGCGACTTTCCACGCCAGCTTGCCGACCAGACGATCGAGACAACCCAGTCCGCCGTCGCCCTGCTCTTGCTGCGCGCTTTTGCGGCGGGCGCCGTCGCCTTGACGGGCACGGAGGCGATCGCCACGGGGGTCCCCGCGTTCAAGCCGCCGGAGGCGCGCAACGCCGCGACGACCCTCGCGGTCATGGCCGGGCTGCTCGGCGTGTTGTTCGTGGGAATCACGTTCCTCGCCGTGAACTACGGGGCGGTCAACGTGGGCGGAGCGGACGGGCAGACCGTGATCGCCCAGATTGCGCGCCGCGTCTACGGGGATGACTCGATCCCGTTCTTCCTGTTCCAGGGTTTCACGGCCGTGCTCCTCGTGCTGGCCGCAAACACGAGCTTCAACGCCTTCCCGCGACTGCTCGCGATCCTTGCCCAGGACGGGTTCGCTCCCCGGCAGTTCGCATTCCGCGGCGATCGCCTCGCGTTCTCCTACGGGATCGTGATCCTGGCCGTCGTTGCCGGATCCCTGGTCGTGGCGTTCAAAGGCGAGACCCACCTGCTCATCCCGCTGTATGCGATCGGCGTGTTCATCGACTTCACCATCAGCCAGTCGGGCATGATCCGCCACTGGCTCCGAGAACGACCGCCGGGCTACGTCCGGCGGCTGGCGATCAACGCCGTCGGCGCCGTCCTCACCGGCGTCGTGGCGATCGTCGTGGCGGTTGTCAAGGCCCCGGCGTCGCTTATCGTGCTCGTCCTGATGGTCGTCCTGTTCGGGGTCATGACATTCGTCCGTCGGCAGTACGACCAGCAGGCCGCCGAGCTCGAGGTACCGGAGGACGTCGTCTTCGATCGCCCGCACCGCGAGCAGCGTGTCGTCGTCCCGGTCAACGGGATCAACCGAACGGTGGTCCAGGCCATCACGTTCGCTCGGACGATCGCCGCCGACGTTCGAGCGGTCTATGTCACCGAGAACCCCGATGACGGGGAGGCGCTCCGACAGCGTTGGGCGCGGCAGCTCCCGGGCGTGCCCCTGGTCATCGTCGAGTCGCCGTATCGGGCGATCATCTCCCCGGTCATCGCCTACCTCGACGTCCTCGACAAGGCCTGGCCGCCGGACAAGGAGGCGCCGATCACGATCGTCGTCCTCCCCGAGTACGTGGCTCACCACTGGTGGGACCGCGTGCTGTACAACCAGACCGCCCGTCGCCTGAAGCGGGCGCTGCTCGGGCGCGAGCACACGGTGATCGCCGACGTTCCCTACCGGCGAGGCGCCTGACCGGGCGTTCTCGCGGTGGTATCGTGACGGGCGCATCGTCGGAGAGCGCGACGAGCCGCCAGGAGCGGTTCGTCCCCAACCAGAGGCATCCGTGTCCGAGGCCCAAGTCCCTCCCTTTCGGCGTGCCGTGATCGCCCTGAGCGGCCATCCCGGCAACGACCGCATGGTCCGCATCGTGAGCCAGCTGGCCCAGGCCTCGAAAGCCGAACTCGTGGGCGTCCACGTCGTCGAGGTGGACTGGTCGCAACCGCTCGATGCGGACATCGCCGGCCGATCCGAGGTCGCCCAGCGGATCCTCGATCGGGCAGAGGAGGTCGCCGAAGGACAGGGCGCGGCGCTCGATGCGATCCTGCTCCAGGCTCGTGACGTCGGAGCCGCGATCGTCGATGAGGCGATCGAACGGGAGGCCGACCTGCTCGTGCTGGGCCTTGCCTATCGCATGCGATTCGGCGGCGACTTCGCGATCGGCCGGACAATTCCCTACGTCCTGAAGAACGCCCCGTGCGCCGTGTGGGTTGTGCGGGAACCGATTCCCGAGGAGGCATCGTGAAAATCGTGATCGTTGGCTGCGGCCGGGTGGGCGCGGTCCTCGCCGACACGCTTGACCGGGCGGGCCACGAGGTCATCGTGGTCGACACCTCGACGGCTGCGTTCGACCGGCTCCCGTCGTCGTTCGGGGGCAACGCGGTCCGCGGCGACGGAACGGACGAGGGGGTCCTGCGCAGAGCGGGCGCCGCGGATGCCGATCTGTTCCTCTCGCTGACCGAGGGAGACAACCGCAACGTGGTCATGGCCCAGCTGGCCACCGAGGAGCTCGGGGCACGCCGCATCGTCGCCAAGGTCAACGATCCGGTACGCGCTGCGGCCTATGCCGACCTCGGATTGGCCACGATCTGCCGGACGACCCTGATGGCCGACGCCATCGCCGGATTCCTCGGGCTGCCGGTGTCCGGGATGCCCCCCGTGTTGCCGCCCGGCGATCTCCATCATGCACGGGCCCACGGCGCGTCGGATGATGCCGCGGTGCCAACCGGCCCAGCCGCACCTCTGGAGGCCTGACCGTGTTCGTGCTCGTCGTGGGCGGAGGCAAGGTCGGGTACTACTTGGCCAAGGAACTGATCGAGAGCGGCCACGAGGTCGTGCTGATGGAGAAGGACCGTGGCCGGGCCGAGCAGATCGCGGACGAGCTCGGATCCATCGTCGTCGCGCACGACGGCTGTGAGGGGCGTTACCTCGGTGAGGCCGGGGCAAATCGTGCCGACATCGTCACGGCCGTGACCGGCGATGACGAGGACAACCTCGTGATCTGCCAGATGGCGAAGCACCATTTCGATGTTCGGCGGACGATCGCGCGCGTCAACAACCCGAGGAATGAGGCGCTGTTCCGCCACCTCGGCGTGGACGAGATCATCAGCCCGACTCGAATGGTCCTCGGCTCGATCGAGCAGGACATCCCCGTCCACGAACTGCTCCACCTGGCGACCCTCGGCGGCGGTGAACTCGAGATCATCGAGGCACAGCTCCAGGTCGGCTCGCCTGCCGTCGGGCGTACGCCGGGAGACCTGACGATCCCCGAGGGGTGCAGCCTGTTCGCGGTCGTCCGCGATGGGAATCCCCTGCCGCTTCGTCCCGACCACGTGTTCCGAACCGGCGACAAGGTCATCGCGATCGGCCGGACCGAGTGCGAGGAGCTGTTGCACGCCCAGCTCATCGGGTCCGGTTCCTGAACCAGTCTTCGGACGCCCGACCTGCAAGAATCAAGAAACCGCAACCTACGAGAACCTTGACAATGGCATTGTCAAGGTTCTAGGATGCGACTCGTTCGCACCGACCCGGGTAGGCGAACAACGATCAGTGTGCGTCCCCGTACCGTTTTGGAGGTGTCACGAGATGACGATCGTGCGCCGTCCCTCGCCTTTCGGTGAGCTGGTTTCGCTCTGCCAGGCGATGGGCCGAGTCCTGGACAATGACCTCCTCCCGCGGACATCCGTGCTGGCCGGGGGTACCGGCGGCGGCGCCCTGTCGCTCGACGCGACCACCGCTCCGTGACCACCGGCCGGCCAGACCGCGACCCGACGCGACCCGTCTACGTCATCAGCGTGGCCGCCAGCATCGTCAGCGTGCATCCGCGAACCCTGCGGATCTACGAGGACGAGGGCCTGGTCTGTCCGGCCCGGACACCCACCAACATCCGCCTGTACAGCGAGAACGACGTCCGGCGAGTCCTGTGGATCCGCCATCTGACCCAGAACCTGGGAGTGAACCTGGCCGGGGTCCGGATCCTGTTCGAGCTCGAGGAGCGGCTCGGGACGCGAATCCTGGAGCGGCTCTACGACGAGGGCAATCCAAAACCCACCAAGACCGAACGAGCGCCGGCCTCGGCCGAAGCGGCGGCGGCCGGTAATCGCGGATGAAGCAATGACCACGCAGCGCGGCCGGCGACCGCGAATCACCGATCCGAACGCGAACCCAACACAGGAGACCCCGATGGCGAAGCGCACCTCCAAGGCCGACGACACGACCCCGGCCACCGGCCCTCGCGAGCTGCCGCTCGTCGCCCTGCGCGAGACCGTGATCTTTCCCGAGATGATCGTCCCGCTGCAGGTCGGGCGCGAGAAGAGCGTCAATGCGCTCAACGCGGCAGTCGCCTCGGGCGGTCCGATCGCGCTCGTCACCCAGCGCCAGGCCGAACAGGAGGAGATCGTCGATCCCTCCGAGCTTTACGAGATCGGCACCCTGGCCAAGATCGCCCAGGTCGTCCAGCTCCAGGATGGAACCGTGCGGGCCATCGTCCAGGGCCAGGGCCGCATCCGCGTGCACGGATTCAAGCACGCCTCGCCGTACATTCTCGCGACCGTCGAGGACATCCCGGACGCACAGGGCGGCGGCGTCAAGGTCGAGGCCCTGATGCGCACCGTCCAGGGCCAGATGGAGCAGTACGTCGCCAACGGCGCGCCCGTGCCACCCGAGGCCGCCGTCGCCGCCCGCAACATCAGCGAACCGGGCCTGCTCGCCGACATGGTCGCGTACAGCCCGGACATGACCACAGAGCAGCGTCAGGAACTGCTCGAGACGATCGATGTCGTCGCTCGCCTGGAGCTGGTCAGCGGCTTCCTCGCCCGCCAGATCGAGATCCTGGAACTCAAGGGCAAGATCCAGTCCGAGGTCAAGTCCGAGATGGACAAGACCCAGCGCGAATACATCCTGCGCGAGCAGCTCAAGGCGATCCAGCGCGAGCTGGGCGAGGACGACCCGCAGCAGGCTGAGATCAATGAGCTGCGCGAAAAGGTCGAGGCCGCCGGGATGCCCGACGAGATCAAGGCACGGGCGCTCAAGGAAGTCGATCGGATGAGCCGCATCCCATCCGCCTCCCCGGAGGTCGGTGTGATCCGGACCTACGTCGACTGGCTGGTCAGCCTGCCGTGGAACACCTCGACGGAGGACCTCCTCGACATCAAGGAAGCTGCCCGGATCCTCGAGGAGGATCACTACGGGCTCGACAAGATCAAGGAGCGCATCCTCGAGTACCTCGCCGTGCGCACGCTGGCCGACACGATCCGCAGCCCCATCCTGGCCCTGATCGGCCCGCCCGGCGTGGGCAAGACCTCGCTCGGCAAGAGCGTCGCTCGTGCCATGGGCCGCAAGTTCGTCCGGATGAGCCTCGGCGGCATCCACGACGAGGCCGAGATCCGCGGGCACCGCAGGACGTACATCGGCGCCCTGCCCGGTCGGATCATCCAGAACATCAAGACGGCGGGGACCAACAATCCGGTGTTCATGCTCGACGAGATCGACAAGATCGGGATGGACTTCCGTGGCGATCCGAGCTCGGCGCTCCTCGAGGTGCTCGACCCGGAACAGAACAACACGTTCCAGGACAACTACCTCGAGGTGCCGTTCGACCTGTCCAGGGTGATGTTCATCGCGACCGGCAACCTCATGGACCCGATCCCGGCCGCCCTGCGCGACCGGATGGAGGTGGTCCAGGTGCCCGGCTACACGCAGCGGGAGAAGATCGAGATCGGGAAGCGCTTCCTCGTGCCGAAGCAGATGGGCAATCACGGCCTGCGGCCCAAGCACATCGAGATCACCGAAGAGGCGATGGTGGAGCTGGTCCAGGCCTATACCCACGAGGCGGGCGTCCGAAATCTCGAGCGCGAGATCGCCAACGTCATGCGCAAGGTCGCCCGGACGGTGGCCGAAGGTCGCAAGCGGCGGACGGTCGTCGACATCAAGAAGCTCGTCCAATACCTCGGTCCGCCGCGCTTCGAATACGGCGAGCTGGAGGCCGAAGACCAGACCGGCGCAGCCACGGGCCTCGTCGTGACCGAGGTCGGCGGCGACATCGTCGCCGTGGAGGTCACCAAGATGGAGGGCAAGGAAGACTTCATCCTGACCGGCCAGCTCGGCGAGGTGATGCGCGAGTCGGCTCGCGCGGGTCTGTCCTGGACGCGGGCGCACGCCGCTGAACTGGGCATCGAGCGAGAGATCTTCGAGAAGCACACCTTGCACATCCACGTGCCGGCGGGAGCCATCCCCAAGGACGGGCCCTCCGCGGGCGTGACCATGGCCACCGCGATCGTCTCGGCGCTCACCGGAATCCCAGTCCGCAAGGACGTGGCGATGACCGGCGAGATCACCCTGCGTGGACGTGTCCTGCCAATCGGCGGCCTGAAGTCGAAGATCCTCGCCGCGCACCTGTCCGGTGCCGGTATGGTCATCCTGCCGCGGAAGAACGAGAAGGACCTGCGCGACATCCCCGACGAGATCCGCAAGTCGATCAAGCTCGTCCTCGTCGACTCGATGGACCAGGTCCTTGAGGCTGCCCTGCGACGCAAGCCGCGGCCGCTGCCGACCACCCCAATGGAGCCCAAGCCGAAGCCGAAGGACGAGACGTCGTCCACGCCGGCCCGGGTGGCCCGCCCCGGATACCCTCCCACCGATCAGCCCCCGGTCGTGGTCTCGGGTCGCTGACCAACGCGGCAGGCAGGTTCGAGCGATGGAGTTCCAAGACTACTACAGGACCCTGGGTGTCCAGCGCTCGGCCACGCCCGCCGAGATCAAGAAGGCCTATCGCAAGCTCGCTCGTGAGAATCACCCGGACGCACGGCCCGGCGACGCGAGCGCCGAGTCGCGCTTCAAGGCGATCAACGAAGCCCAGGCGGTCCTGACCGACGCCGACAAACGCAAGCGCTACGACACGCTCGGCAAGGACTGGGACAAGTACGCTTCCGCGGGCGGCGGCACCCCGTCTGGCGCGGGCGGACCGTTCGCCGGCGGCGGGGGACGTGGCGGCAGCAACGTCCGCTACGAATTTCGGACCGATGGCGACGCGTCCGGATTCAGCGACTTCTTCCGAATGATGTTCGGTGCTGGGGCCGAGGGCGCCCCGCGGCGCAGCGGCGGCGCCACGGCCGCGGCGACCGGGGGCCAGAGCTTCGAGGACATCCTCGGTTCGATGGGTAGGTCGGGTGGAGCCGGGAACGCGGCGCATGGCTCGTTGGAGGCGACCGCCGAGCTGAGCCTCGAGGAGGCGTTCCACGGTACGACCCGCCTGGTCGAGATCGGCGGAAAACGCCTCGAGGTCACGATCCCGCGCGGCGCGGACAGCGGTTCGCGGATCAAGCTGTCTGGCAAGGCCGGTGGAGGGCGCGATCTCGTGGTCGCCGTCCGCGTACGTCCACACCCCACGTTTACGCGACGTGGTCCGGACCTCGAGCGCGAGGTGCCGATCACCTTGCGCGAGGCGTTGCTCGGCGGAGAGGTCGCCGTTGCCACGCTCAAGGGCCGCGTGCTGCTGACCGTGCCGCCCGGGACGCAATCCGGCCGCACGTTCCGACTGACCGGCCAGGGGATGCCTCGCTTCAGTGCCGGCGGGGCCGGTGACCTCTACGTCCGCGTCCGGGTCGTCCTCCCCGCAGCGCTCGACGAGGACGCACGGAAGGCCGCGACCGGTTTCCTCGACCTCGTCGACCAGCCAGATCCACGCGCCGGCTGACGGCGCCGACACCGGAGATCCGATCCCGATGAACCTCGACCGATTCACCCAGAAGGCCCAGGAGGCGATCGTCGCCGCCCAGGGTCTCGCCCAGCGCCTGGAGAGCCCGGTACTCGACGCCGAGCACCTCCTGTCGGCGCTCGTCGAACCCGACGATTCCATTCCGTCCGAGACGCTCCGACGGCTCGGGGTCGACGTGCCCGCGTTTCGGGGCGAGCTGGCCGCGATCCTTGCGAAGCGAGCCCGCCAGCAGGGTGGATCGATGGGCCTCGACCCACGCGCCAAACGCGTCCTCGATCATGCCGGCGACGAAGCGCGCCGGCTCGGCGACGAGTACACGTCCACGGAGCACCTGCTCCTGGGAGTCGTGGAGGTCGGCGGCGAGGCACGCAAGCTGCTGGACGGCCACGGAGCCGGCCGCGAGGCCATCCTCGGAGCGCTGCAGAGCGTCCGCGGCGGGCAACGCGTGACCTCGCCCACGCCCGAGGGGACCTACGCCGCACTCGAGAAGTACGGCCGAGACCTCACCGCGGAGGCGCGTGCCGGCAGGCTCGATCCGGTCATCGGCCGCGACGAGGTGATCCGCCGGGTCATCCAGGTGCTGTCGCGTCGCACGAAGAACAACCCGGTCCTGATCGGCGAGACGGGTGTCGGCAAGACGGCCATCGCCGAGGGCCTCGCCCAGCGCATCGTGCGCGGCGACGTCCCCGAGACGCTCAAGGACAAGCGGGTCGTTTCGCTGGACCTCGGTGCGCTCATCGCCGGCGCAAAGTTCCGCGGCGAGTTCGAGGAGCGCCTGAAGGCCGTGCTGAAGGAGATCAAGGACGCCGAGGGACGGGTAGTCCTGTTCATCGACGAGTTGCACACGGTCGTCGGCGCGGGCGCCGCCGAGGGCGCGATGGACGCCTCGAACCTGCTGAAGCCGATGCTCGCCCGTGGCGAGCTGCACACGATCGGCGCGACGACTCTCGACGAGTACCGGAAGCACGTCGAGAAGGATGCAGCCCTGGAGCGGCGCTTTCAGCCGGTGCTCGTGGACCAGCCGACGGTCGAGGAAACGATCTCGATCCTGCGCGGGCTGCGCGAGCGCTACGAGGTGCACCACGGCGTCCGAATCACGGATTCGGCGCTCGTCGCGGCGGCGACCCTCTCGGACCGCTATATCACCGAACGGTTTCTGCCCGACAAGGCGATCGACCTGATGGACGAGTCGGCGAGCCGGCTGCGGATGGAGATCGACTCGATGCCGATCGAACTCGACGAGCTCGAACGACGCCGCATCCAGCTCGAGATCGAGCGCGAGGCGCTGCGCAAGGAGACCGACGACGCGTCGAAGGCGCGCCTCGAAGCCCTCGAGAAGGAGCTCGCCGAGATCGCCGAGCAGGCCGGCGGGATGAAGCAGCGTTGGGAGGCCGAGAAGGCGGCGATCGCGGCGATCGGTGCCACCCGCTCCGAGCTGGAGTCGCTCGCCACCCGGATCGAGCAGGCCGAGCGCGAGACCGACTACGGGACCGCCGCGCAGCTCAAGTACGGGACCCACAAGGAACTCACCGACCGCCTCGCCGGGCAGGAGGCGGTCCTCACAACCCTCCAGGGCCCGGGCTCGATGCTCAAGGAGGAGGTCACCGCCAACGATATCGCCGAGATCGTCGGCTCGTGGACGGGCATTCCCGTGTCGAAGCTCATGGAGGGCGAGACCGAGAAGCTCGTCCACATGGAGGAGCGCCTCCACGACCGGTTGGTCGGCCAGGACGAGGCGGTCGAGGCGGTCTCCGACGCGGTCCGTCGCGCCCGCGCGGGGCTGAAGGACCCGCGGCGCCCGATCGGATCGTTCCTCTTCCTCGGTCCGACCGGGGTCGGCAAGACGGAACTGGCGCGGGCGCTGGCCGACTTCCTCTTCGACGACGAAGCGGCGATGGTCCGGATCGACATGAGCGAGTACATGGAGAAGTTCGCCGTTTCGCGACTGGTCGGTGCACCCCCCGGCTACGTCGGCTACGAGGAGGGCGGGCAGCTGACCGAGGCGGTCCGGCGGCGGCCGTACCAGGTGATCCTGCTCGACGAGATCGAGAAGGCACATCCCGACGTGTTCAACGTCCTCCTCCAGGTCCTCGACGACGGCCGTTTGACCGACGGACAGGGCCGGACCGTGGACTTCAAGAATACGGTCGTGATCATGACCAGCAACGTGGGATCGTCGGTGATCGCCACAACCCCGGACCGGACCGGCGACCCGGCCGCGTACGAGGCGATGAAGCGCCAGGTCACGGACGCGCTTCGCGTGCAATTCCGGCCCGAGTTCCTCAACCGGGTTGACGAGATCATCGTGTTCCGTGCGCTGACCGACGCCGACCTGGAGGCGATCGTGGGGCTGCTGCTGGAGGACCTCGGTCGACGACTGGCGGCCCAGGACTTCACCCTGACGCTCACACCAGCGGCGCGGGCACTCATCCTGCGCGAGGGCACGGATCCGGCGTACGGAGCGCGGCCGCTCAAGCGGACGATCCAGCGTCTCGTGGAGAACCCGTTCGCGCGGGCGCTCGTCGCGGGCCAGTTCCGGGCCGGCGATCACGTGATGGGCGACGCGGACCCGGTGGGCGGCACGCTCGTGTTCACGACCGAGGACGCGACGGTGGTCAGCGAGGCGTCGGACCGTCGCGACGCGCGTGGCGAGGGTCAGCGGGAAGGGGTCGGCGCGGGTACGGGCGCGCGAGGCGGCGGCCACGGCAAGAGCGCGTTCGATCTGCCCGAAGCCGAGCCGCGCAAGCGCGACGGCGACGAGCTGGTGAACTGATCCGCTCTCGTTGCAGCGCCCGATCCGTGGCACGCTTTAGCGCGTGATCGTTCGCTACGCCGACGCCGTCGATCGACTGGCGCACCTGCCTGCCATTCTCCCGCCGCCCCCGGACGAGCTCATGCCGATCCGCCTGGACGGCCTCGGCTGGCGCGGGCCGGAAATGCCTGACGAAGCCGACGCCCGGCCGGCAGCGGTGCTCGTCCTCATCGTCCCCGGGGACGAGGACGAAGCGCTCGTCGTTCTGACCGAGCGAGCTCACCGCGCAGGGCATCACTCCGGCGAGGTGAGCTTCCCCGGCGGCAAGGCCGAGCCGGACGACGCCGACATCGTGGCCACCGCCCTGCGCGAGGCGGCGGAGGAGGTCGGCCTGGACGCGGTGGCCGCCGGCGTGCGCATCGTGGGCCTGCTAGATCGATTCTGGATCCCCGTGTCGAGCTTCAAGGTCACGCCGGTTCTGGCGATCGCGGACCGGCGACCCGTCCTGACGGCCGCCCCCGATGAGGTGGCACGGATCGTCGAGGCGCCGCTTCGTCACTTCATACCGGGCGCACCGATCCACATCGTCAGCCGGACGATCCGCTCGATCCCGTTGCGCTACGGGACCTACCCGGTGGACGGTCTCGCGATCTGGGGCGCGACGGCACGCGTGCTCGGCCAGCTGGGCGCGCTGCTCGATCAGAGCTGAGCGGCGCGACGAGACATCAGTTTATCCGGCGATTCCGAGTGTCTATTGACAGCCCCCGCGGCACGCACGATCCGTGTCGTTGATCCCGCCCTGTCGGGCTGATATGTCGACAAGCCACTTCGCCGCCGCTGGCGGGATCGAGCTCGATAGAGATCCAATCGGGGCGGGCACGCCATTTGCGGGCTACTTGCTGTCTGCGTTTCCCGATCGTGCAGGCGAGGTGGCGATTGGTCCCTTCAAGGCTGCCCTCGTTTGGGCGGACCCCCTTGAAAGCGGGGTCCGCCCGCACAATTTGTATTGGTCCGACGACGAGTACAACTATGCCCTGATTGCCGATCGTTCGGCTGTTGAGATCGTCAGCCTCGGGCGGTCCATGGTCTGCCAGGCCGGATAGCGCGAGGCTGCATCGCGGGGCCCAGAACTGGGAGTCGCACCTACGGCCGATCGGCGCAGGGTCATTGCATCGCCTTCGTGACTGAAGGGAGATCAGGGGAGGCCCGTAGGCCGCGCCGGCGGCAGATCACAGCGGCTCGCCCTCGGAGCGATCGTGCCGCGTCGGATCGGGCAGGCGTGGAGCGAGCGATCCCTCTCCCTTCGTGGCCAGGTCGCCCTCTTCGCCGGGTCCGAGCCGCCGCGCGATCCCTTCAAGGATCCCGCGCAGATGCGCATCGTCCGCTCCCGTGAACTCGACCACGACCGCCCGCATTTCCGACGTGTCGGTCCAGGCCGCATGGGTCACGCCGGCCGGCCAGAGGACCGCCTCGCCTGCGGCGACCCGACGCTGCTCGCCACCCACCTCGACCCATCCGCCGCCCTCGATCACGACGAACCAGGTCGTGTTCGGGTTGTCGTGCGGGTCGAATCGACCGCCGCGGGCGAAGGCCAGTTCGGCAACTGCGCCGCGGGCGTCGGAGTGGATGACCTGGCCCTCAAGGCCCTTCGTGCCCGGTGGACCCTCGGGCCGGCGCTGACCGACCCCGAAGCGGCGGATCTCGATCGACATTCGTCCGGCCGCCGAACGCCTGACTAGCGACGGCGGCGGTTGCGCCGGGCCGGCTTCGGGCGGATCGTCGATTCCGGCTTCGCGTACTTGGCCTTCGAGAAGTAGCGCTGCTTGGTCAGCTTCTGCTCGTATGTCGCCAGGATCGGCGGGAAGCGCCGGAAACGGATCCAGATCAGGGCCACGAGTCCGATCAGCAACGTGCTGAGAACGATGAAAAAGTCGAAAAGGAACAGCGCACCGGTGGCGACCAGCAGGAACGTGATCACGCCGGTCCACAGCAACCACTCGTACATGTCGAGAAGCGGCGGGTGTCGGTGGAGCTGCCGCGTCCGGACGTTGTACGCCACGATGAACGCCAGCGTCACGACCAGCGAAGCGATCCAGGTCGCATCGTAGATATCCGGGAAATTCTCGCGGCGGAAGGCCAGGAAGAAGTATTCCCAGGGTGGCAGGGTCACGCTGATTCCTCGTGGGCCGGGGCGATCGTCAGGCGATCGCCGGTGCAACTGGCGGCGTCTGCCTTGCAGGCGACGACGACGGAGTATGCCATGCCCTCACGGTATACTCGCCGGAGATCGCGCGCTGCGGCGCCCGCGATGACCGAACGCGCCACCGAGCCGGACCGCGCCGACGTGGCGATCCGGATCCACGCCCACACGGATCGGGAGGAACACCCGGGTGCGAGCCCTGCTGTCAGTGGCCAACCGAGACGGTATCTCGGCCTTTGCCCGCGATCTGCTTGGACTCGGAATCGAGATCTATGCCACGGACGGTACGCGCGACCATCTCGCGGCGGACGGGATCGAGGTCGGGCCGGTCTCCGAACTGACCCAGGTCCCGGCGATGCTGGGCGGGCAGGTCAAGACGTTCCACCCGGCCGTCTACGCCGGGATCCTCGCCCGCCGGGATCGCCCCGAGCAACTGGCGGAGCTCGAAGAGAACGGCATACGCCAGATCGATCTCGTCGTCGTCAACGTCAAGCCCTTCGGCCTGGAGATCGGTCGCCAGCTCGTCGGGATCGACGAGGCGATCGAGATGATCGATGTCGGCGGCGCGGCGCTGCTCGGCGCCGCCGCCCGAAATGCCGCGGGCGTTGCCGCCGTCGCGTCTCCCGTCCACTACGGCCGGGTGACGAAGGAACTCCGCGCCCACGGCCACGTCAGCCCGGAGCTGCGCGCCCGTCTGGCGGCCGAGGCGTTCGGGGTTGTCGCCGCCTATCACGCCGAGATTGCCGCTTATCTCAACCAGATCTCGGGCAACCAGTTCCCGGACCGCCTCGCCATGGTCCTCGAGAAGGTCGACGACCTGCGCCACGGCGAGAACCCGCACCAACATGCGGCGTTCTACCGCGAGACGACCCACCGGAGCGGGACGCTGGCCGATGCGACGCTCCTTCATGGATCGAGGCCCTCATTCAACAATCTCCTCGACCTGGACGCCGCGTACCGGATCGCCCGTGACTACACGGCGCCGACCGTCGTCATCGCCAAGCACACCGACCCCGTGGGCCTCGCGTCCAACGAAGAGCTGGTGGAGGCCTACCGAAAGGCGCTCGAGACCGACCCGGTGGCGTCATTCGGCGGGATCGTCGGGGTCAATCGCGAGCTGGACGGAGCAACGGCGCGGGAGATTGCCGCGAACAGCTACGAGGCCGTCATCGCCCCCGGGTACAGCCACTCGGCATTGGGAATCCTGAAGGCCAAGGCCGGACTCGAGATCCTGTCGGTTCCTCCGGATCCAACGGAGGGGATGCGTGACTACGGCATCGCCAATCTCGACTTCAAGCGTGTCGCCGGGGGCCTGCTCGTCGAGAGCCTGGACGGCTTCGGGGTGGACCGCAGCCAGCTCCAGGTCGTGACGAAGCGACGTCCCACACTCGAGGAGCTGACCGATCTTCTGTTTGCCTGGCGGGCGGTTGCCCATGTCAGGTCGAATGCCATCGTGCTGGCCCGTGGCGCGGCCACGATCGGAATCGGGGCGGGACAGGCCAGCCGCCAGGTGTCGGTGGAGATCGCGTTACGCCGAGCCGGCGACCGGTCAAAGGTGTCCGTCCTGGCCAGCGATGCGTACTTCCCCTTCCCGGACGGCATCCAGATGGCAGCGCAAGCGGGTGTGACCGCCATCATCCAACCCGGCGGATCGATTCGCGACGAAATGGCCATCGAAGTGGCCGACCGACACCACATGGCGATGGTCTTCACCGGCCGGCGCCACTTCCGTCATTGAGCGAGGTCCCGATGGAACAGAGCCTGACCCTGGAGATGGTCCGCGTGACCGAGGCCGCGGCGATCGAGTCGGCCAGGTTCATGGGCCGCGGCGCTCGCGACGCCGCCGACCTGGCCGCGACCGAGGCAATGCGCCGGACGATGGACGAAGTCGACATGCACGGAACCATCGTCATCGGCGAAGGCGAACGCGACGAGGCGCCGATGCTGTACATCGGGGAGCGGGTGGGAAGGGCGGAAGGCGACGGGCTGCCCGAGATCGACATCGCCGTCGACCCGCTCGAGGGCACGAACCTCGTCGCGCTCGGCCAGGCCGGCGCGATCACCGTGCTCGCGGCATCTGAGAAGGGTGGCCTGGTCCACGCCCCGGACACCTACCTCGAGAAACTGTGCGTCGGCCCTCCGGCGGTCGGCAAGGTGGACATCACGGCGTCGCCCACGGAGAACGTCCATCGCATCGCCGAGGCACTGGGCCGCAAGGTCAACGACATCACCGTCGTCGTGCTCGAGCGGCCGCGCCACGATGACCTCATCGCGGAACTTCGGACGGCCGGCGCGCGAATCAAGCTGATCAGCGACGGCGACCTCTCCGCGGCCATTTCGTGCGCGGTTCAGGGGACGGGCGTGCACGCGGTAATGGGGATCGGCGGCGCGCCCGAGGGCGTGATCACGGCGGCCGCGCTGCGCTGCCTCGGCGGCGAGATCCAGGCCCGATTCCGCTACCGCTCCAACGAAGAGCGCGAGCGCGGTGCGCGGATGGGCCACGGCGACGAGAACCGCGTCTACCGGACGGAGGAACTTGCCTCGGGCGAAAACCTCGTGTTCGCCGCCACCGGCGTGACAGCGGGCGACCTCCTCCAGGGCGTCCGCTTCTTCGGCGGCGGCGCACGGACGCACTCGATGGTGATGGCCTATCGGACGAAGACGGTCCGCTTCATCGACACGGTCCACATGTTCGACCGCGACACACCGCCCCGGGTCCGGCTCTAGGACGTCGCGGCGACCCCGGCTCGATCGGCGGTCACGCGACCCGCAGTCGAGGATGCGGAGGCCGCAAGGGCGACATCGAGTCGCGCAAGATACGCCTTCGCACCGACCCGGTCGAAGATCACGCGCGCCTCGGCGGCGGCCTGGACCTCCGGGCGATCCGTCCCGAGCGCGATGACACGGGTCAGCGGGAAGCTACCGCGTCGGGTCCCACGCATCGGCTCCAGGATCCCACGTCGCGATCGGCCGGACCGCATCATCGCCCTCGATCGCGAGGCGCCGTTGACGCGCCGTCTCCACCGTCTCCGGCCATCCCGGCGGCACGAGCCATCGAGCCAGGTCGGCGAGAGGCGCG
>JANNUK010000511.1:0-1535 GCA_031395155.1 Chloroflexota bacterium
GGACGAGCACGAATGGGTCGTGCTTCTGAAGGGGGCGGCGCGGATTCGCTTTGAGGACGGAGCCGTGACGATGCTGCCAGGTGATTTCAGCAATATCCCAGCGCACAAGAAACACCGGGTGCCGAACCGGCGCAATTCTCACGCAAGGTCGAGCTCCGAACGGAACTTGCCATCGTCCTCACGGCCGACGGCCTTGCGACACATCGGCAGGAATATCTCGATGCGATCCGCGCCTACAACGCCGAGGGCAAGCCCGCCCGGACCTGGCCGATCCAGTTCCTCGTGCGCAGGACTGCGCATCACGTCATGGACCACGCGTGGGAAGTGGAGGACCGGGACCCCGACTCGTGAGGGCGCTTCCGATCTGAACCCGAGGTGCACGGGAAGTGGTGCAATACTCCGTTCGTCGTGCCGGAGAGCGCGCCAGGAGGGAGCGATCGATGACCAGGGGCCGGACGTAGTATGGCCGAGGAACGGCGGCTCGTCACGGTCCTGTTCGGCGACGTCGTAGGCTCGACGTCGCTCGGCGAAGGCCTGGACCCCGAGGACCTGCGACGGCTGCTCAGGCGTTTCTACGAGATCGCCCACGAGGCCGTCGGCGAACACGAGGGCACGCTCGAGAAGTTCATCGGCGACGCCGCCATGGCCATCTTCGGGCTTCCGCACGCCCACGATGACGACGCCAGACGAGCCCTCGATGCGGCGCTCAACCTGCGCCAGCGGGTGCGCGACGACCCCGTGCTGGGTGATCGGCTCCCGATCCGGATCGGCCTGAACACCGGTGAGGTGGTGGCGAGCCGCGACCCCGCCCGCAGCGACTTCATCGTCACGGGCGATCCGGTCAACGTCGCCGCGCGCCTGCAGCAGGCTGCCGAACCGTGGCAGATCCTGGCCAGTGACCGAACGGCGAGTGCCGACCACGGGGCGCACGAGTTTGGAGCGGCGATCGACCTGGAGGTCAAGGGCAAGGGCGCCACAGTGCGCGCTCGGCCACTGCTCGGACTCTCGACGGCTGAGCGCAGGCGCACGGCCCTGGTGGGTCGAGAGGCCGACCTTGCCCACCTGGAGCTGATCGCCCGCCGTGCCTTCAGCGAGCGCCGGCCCTATCTCGTCAGCCTGATCGCACCCGCGGGGACGGGCAAGAGCCGGTTGGTGGAGGAATTCATCTCGCGTCTGGGGGGCATCGCCGACGATGTCCAGGTCGCCATCGCCCAGTGCCTGCCGTATGGGCAGCGCCTGACGTACTGGCCCATGCGTGCGCTGCTGGACAGCGTCGTCGGGCTGCCCGAGGAAACCTCGCCCGAGACCACGCGCCTGGCCATCCGCGACTGGCTGATCCAGGCCGGAGCGGAGCGACCCGCGGAGTCCGCCGAGCTGCTGGCAGCCACCATCGGCGCATCGGATGCCGACGCGCCGGATCGCGCGCCGCTCTTTGCCGCCTGGCGGGAGACCCTCGAGCTCGCCGCCGCGCGGCGACCCCTCCAGCTCCTGATCGAGGACCTGCACTGGTCCAGCGAATCGCTGCTGGACCTCAT
>JANNUK010000520.1:0-8391 GCA_031395155.1 Chloroflexota bacterium
CTCCGCCGCTCGTGCCGGCTCCGCCGCTCGTCCCGGCTCCGCCGCTCGTCCCGGCTCCGCCGCTCGTCCCGGCTCCGCCGCTCGTGCCGGCTCCGCCGCTCGTGCCGGCTCCGCCGCTGACCATCCCGTGGCGCCCTCCACCTCCCACCGGGCACCTCCGTGCCGGTGCCCGCCACCATACCTGCCTGAGGCAATCCATCCAAGCCCAGATCCGCTGCGGTGCTCCTCCGCTCCAACGGCTACTCAGTATCGGTGTGTTGCAGCGCCGGAAACGCCATCCGGGCTACGTCGCACTCGCATGACGAGTGACGTCGTGGGTCGGACATCCCGCCAGCACCCATCGCGTCCCAGAACACGCCGCATACTGGTAAGCGCTCGGTGGACGGCCGATGAGCCAACGTCGTCAAGCTTGGCGTGATGAGAACTTGCAGACCGAGCTCATCGACGATCGGACGCCAGCGGGCCCACGACCTTGCGCGTCGGTTCGGGAGCGAACTCCGGATCGCGCGGGCCGGGGTGGGGCTCACCCAGCTTCAGGTCGGTCGGCTTGCGGGGTGTTCGCAGCAGCAGGTGAGTCGGGCGGAGCGGGGCGCTGTCGACGTATCGCTGGTCACACGTTGCCGGTTGGTCGCGGCCTGCGGCTTCGAACTTGGCTGGCGCCTGTACCCCGCGAGGACGGTGCGCCTGCGCGACTCCGGACAGCTCGAGATCGCCACGGCGATCGGCGCTGCGGCTCATCCCAGTGCGCGGATCGCGCTTGAGGTCCCCGTCGCACCCCGAGATCTGCGTGCGGCGGACCTGGTGATCACGCTCCCGGACGAGATCGTTCACGTGGAGATCGAGCGGTCGCTCGTCGATCTGCAGGGACAGCTCCGCGCGGCTCAACTCAAACGCCAGGCGCTCGCCGAACACGAGGAACGACCGGTGCGATTGGTCCTCGCGGTCCCGGACACGGCAGCCTCCCGGCGAGCCATCAGCGAGGTCGGGCCGCTCGTCACGCGCACGCTGCCGGCTACGTCTCGGACGATCTGGAAGTCGATCAGGACCGGCCGCGTCCTTGGGGCTGACGGCCTGCTCTTTGTCCGTCCGGCCAGCCTCGTCGCTCGGGCGCCGCGGTCCTGACCGACCCTCGCACTACGCCCCATGGGAGTGCCGTGACACCGGGGGCGCTCTTCGCGCCACACGGCACGCACTATGGGAGTGTCCGGGAACCGGAGCGAGCCTCTTCGCGTGATCCACGCGAGAAGTACACCTACTGTGCGTGCGGGAGGGGCGCCAAGCCAGCTCGCGCGCCAGGGCACTCGGCACAGTTGTACGCGAATCGCGGACGAGGTACGCGGATCGCGGAACGAGGAACGATCTCAGCCTTCGAACCAGCCGGTGGGCGCCGGCGCCGTGTTCTGGTAGATGTGCTTGGCCTCACGATACTCATCGAGGCCGGTCGGCCCAAGCTCTCGTCCAAGCCCGGACTGTTTGAAGCCGCCCCACTCCGCCTGCGGCAAGTAGCGGTTGTACTCGTTGATCCATACGGTGCCGTGCCGGAGGCGCCCGGCGACGCGCTGCGCCCGGCTCGCGTCGGACGTCCAGACCGCACCGGCAAGACCGTAGGTCGTGTCGTTGCCCAGCGCAACGGCCTCGTCCTCCGTCGAGAACCGCTCGACCGTCACGACCGGGCCGAAGATCTCATCGCGGACGATGGTCATGTCCCGCGTGCAGTCGGCGAAGACCGTGGGCCTGACGTAAAAGCCCGCCGCCAGCCCCGGTTCGGTGGGCCTTCCGCCGCCGGCCACGAGCCGTGCCCCCTGTTCGACGCCGAGGCGAATGTAGCCTTCGACCTTGGCCCGGTGTGCCTCGGAGATCAGTGCGCCGGTCTCGGTCCGTTCGTCGGTGCCATGACCGAGGCGGATCCGGTCCGCCCGTCGCCCGAGCTCCTCGACGAAGCGGTCGTAGATCTCGTCCTGGACGATGACCCGGCAGCCTGCCGAACAGGATTGCCCGGAATGAACGAACGCGCCGGCCAGCGCGTTGTCGACGGCCGCCTCGAAGTCGGCGTCCGCAAAGATGATGTTCGGGCTCTTGCCGCCCAGCTCCAGGGCGACCCGCTTCACCGTGTCGGCGGCGGCCCGCAGGACGTCCCGGCCCGCCTCGGTGCCGCCGGTCAGCGAGACGAGGTCGACGTCCGGGTGCTCCGCCAGCTGCCGGCCGATCCGGCTGCCCGGACCCAGCACCAGGTTCACGACGCCCGCCGGCACGCCGGCCTCCTCGAGGCAGCGGACCATCGCGATCGTGGATAGGGGCGTCAGGCTGGCCGGCTTCACGATCATCGTATCGCCCGCGGCGATGGCCGGGGCGACCTTCCACGAGATCTGCAGGAGCGGGTAGTTCCAGGGCGAGATGAGGGCGCACACGCCGAGCGGCTCGTACACGATCCGGGACAGCGCATCGGGCGAGCCGGTGGCGACGAGACGGCCCGCTTCCTTGTCGGCGAGCTGGGCGTAGTAACGGAAGACGCTCACGACATCGCTCACGTCGAACTGCGTCTCGCGCATCGCCTTGCCGGTGTTGAGTGTCTCGGCCATCGCGATCGTCTCGGCGTCGCGCTCGAGCAGGTCCGCCGTTCGATCGAGGATCGCGGCCCGTTCGCCCGGCGGGCGCCACGGCCAGTCTGTCGTGTCGAAGGCGCGCCGGGCCGCGGCCACGGCACGATCGACATCGTCGGATGTGGCCACGTCCACGGTTCCGACAACCGACCCGTCGGACGGGTTGACAATGTCGCTCGTCTCGCCGGACGACGCACTTCCCCAGGCGCCGTCGATGAACAGGTCGGGCACGCTGCTCCTTCGGGTGTGGCGGCCGCAGCACGGGAAGCGGCGGCGAGTCCCCGAAGGATTGACCCGCCGGCGCCCGACGTCAAGGCAGGCGCCGCCCCGCGAGACGTGGCCGCCCCGCGAGACGGGCGCCCCGCGAGACGGGCCGCCCCGCGAGACGTGGGCACCGACCCTGACGGGCTAGACTTGGACGCCGCGTCGGCGCCTGCACCGCGCCGAACGGTTTCCCAGGAGGACCCAGACAGGATGAGCGCGCTTCCCGGCCACGCCAGGGTGGTCGTCATCGGGGCCGGCATCGTCGGCAACAGCCTAGCGTATCACCTGGCCCGGCTGGGCTGGCGCGACATCGTCCTCCTCGACAAGGGCCGGCTCCCCAGCCCCGGGGGCTCGACCGGCCACGCGTCAAACTTCATCTACCTGACCGATCACTCGCGCGAGATGACGAACCTCACGGTCGACAGCGTGGCCCAGTACCGGGAACTCGGCGTGTTCATCCAGAGCGGTGGCCTCGAGGTCGCGCGGACCGAGGAGCGCATGCAGGAGTTGCATCGCCGGATGTCGTCGGCGCGCTCGTGGGGGATCGATGCGGAGCTGGTCACCCCGGCCGAGGCGAAGGCGATGGTCCCGTACCTCAACACCGACATCCTCCTCGGGGGCTTCTCGCAGCCCGGGATCGGTGTCGTGGACTCCCTGCGAGCCGGTACGATCATGCGCGAGCGGGCCCAGGAGATGAGAGCGCTCACGATTTCGGCCCAGACCGAGGTGCTCGGTTTGGACGTCGTGGACGGTCGGATTCGCAAGGTCCGGACCGACCAGGGCGACATCAACGCGGAGATCGTCGTCGTCGCCTGCGGCGTGTGGAGCCCGCGCATCGCCGCAATGGCCGGGGCCGCAATCCCGTTGACGCCGGCGGTCCACCAGATGATCAGCGTGGGTCCCGTGCCGCTCTTCGCCGGCACCGTCGGCGAGATCGAGTTCCCGATCGTCCGCGACATGGACACGAACATGTACGAGCGCCAGCACGGCGGCGACCTCGAGGTGGGTTCGTACGCACACCGCGCGATCCTCATGGAGCCCGAGGACATCCCCTCGATCGCCGCCGCGGCGCTCTCCCCGACCGAGCTGCCGTTCACGGAAGAGGACTTCGAACTGCAGTACGAGCAGGCTCTCGAGCTGGTCCCGGACATCCTCGGCGACGAGCGCGTCGGCATCCGTCACGCGATCAACGGGCTGCTGTCGCTGACCCCCGACGGCATGCCGATCCTCGGTGAGACACCGGAGGTCAAGGGCCTCTGGTCGTGTGCCGCGGTCTGGATCAAGGAGGCCCCAGGGATCGCGAAGATGGTCGCCGAGTGGATGACCGACGGGAAGCCTGAGATCGATCCGCACGGATCGGACGTCGCGCGGTTCCACGCGCACCAGACGGCGCGGGCGCACGTCCGGGCGCGTTCCGCGGAAGGGTTCAACAAGACGTACGGGATCGTGCACCCCTCCGAGCAGTGGGAGAGCAACCGGAACGTCCGGCTGAGCCCCTTCTACGCCCGTGAGCGCGAGCTGGGCGCCGTGTTCTTCGAGACCGCCGGTTGGGAGCGCCCGATGTGGTACGGCTCCAATGAGTCGCTGCTCAAGGAGTTCGGCGACCGGATCATGGACCGGACGGCCGAGTGGGAGTCGCGCTGGTGGTCGCCGATCATCAGCGCCGAACACCTCGCGATGCGCGAGCGGGTGGGGATCGTGGATCTCTCTGCGTTCGTCATCTTTGATGTGACCGGCCCCGGTGCCCTGGCGAACGTCCAGGAGATGGCGGTCGCCCAGATGGACGTTGCCGTGGGCAAGGTCGTCTACACGCCGCTCCTCAACGAGGCTGGCGGGATCAAGAGCGATCTCACGATCATGCGCCTCGCTCACGATCACTTCCGCGTGGTCACCGGCGGCGCCCACGGGATGGGCGACAAGAAGTGGTTCCGCGACCACCTGCCGGCGGACGGCTCGGCGCAGGTCACCGACCACACCTCGACCTACACGACGCTCGGGATCTGGGGGCCGCGGGCACGCGACGTGCTGGGCGCTGCGACCGCGGATGATGTCTCGAACGAAGCCTTCGGGTTCGGGACCTGTCGGACGATCGAGGTCGCTGGGATCCCGGTCCTCGCGTCGCGCATCTCGTATGTCGGGGAGCTGGGCTGGGAGCTGTACGTGCCGATGGAGGGGGGTGCCCGCCTGTGGGACACGCTCTGGGACGCCGGCCAGGCCTACGGAATGGTCGCGTTCGGAATCGGCGTCTACGGCACGACCGGGCGGCTCGAGAAGGGCTACCGTGCCCACGGCGCGGAGCTGGACCTCGAGTTCACGCTGGTCGAGGCCGACATGACCCGCCCGCGGGTCAAGGAACAGGCGTTCGTCGGCAGGGATGCGTACCTCGAGCAGCGGGCGAACCCACCGGTGGCCATGCTGTGCACGCTCACCGTGGACGATCACACGTCGAGCACGGGCGTGAAGCGCTACATGCTGGGCCGCGAGCCGATCCTGACGCTCGACGGCGAGCCGCTCACAGACGCGAAGGGCCGCCGCTCGTTCGTGACCAGCGCCGGCACAGGGCCGTCGGTCGGGAAGCACCTGCTCCTGTCGTACCTGCCAGCGGCCCACGCTGTCGAAGGCACGAAGCTGCTCGTTGAGTACCTCGGCGAGCGCTACCCGGTCACGGTCGCCGTGGTCGGCAGCACGCCGCTGTTCGATCCGGAGAACACACGGGTTCGCGCGTGAACATCCTCGTCTGCGTCAAGCGCGTGCCGGTCACGGGTGGCCGGATCACCCTGACCGCCGACGGTCAGGAGATCGACACCCGGTTCCTCGGTTTCACGGTCAGCCCGCACGAGGAGTGCGCGGCCGAGGAGGCCGTCCGGATCGTCGAGAAGCACGGCGGCTCGTCCACCGTCCTCACCCTCGGTCCGGAGGTCGGGATCGAGCAACTCCGCGACCTGCTTGCGATCGGCGTCAATCGGGCGATCCTGCTCGAGACCGACGGTCGCGAGTGGGACGCCACGTCCACGGCTGCGGCGATCGTCGACCTCGTCCGCGCGCGGGCGAGCGCGGGCGAGCCGTTCGATCTCGTCCTGTTCGGCAACGAGGCCGCCGACACCGGCGACTTCCAGGTGGGCATCCGGGTCGCGATGGCGCTCGACCTGCCGTGCGTGGTCGGTGCGAAGGCGATCGATGTCCGTGATGGCTCGATCGCGGTCCAGCGCGACGCGGGAGGTGGTCGCGAAATCTACGACGTGCCGCTGCCGGCGGTCGTGGCCACGAAGGAAGGGATCAACCTCCCGCGCTATCCGTCCGTGCCGGGCCGCCTCCGAGCGAAGAGGCAGGAGGTCGAACGGATCCCGGTGACGTCGAGCGCACCTGATCCAGCGAAGGTCGCGCTGTCCGTGCCGGTCACCGATTCGACCACCGCGGAGATTCTCGGTCACGGCCCAGAGGCAGCGCCGCGGGTGGTCGAGCTCCTCCAGAAGATCGGTGTGCTGGCGCGATGATCCTCGTCTTCGTCGAACATGCCGATGGGCGCGCGGACCGCGTCTCACTCGAGGCGCTGGCGCTTGCCGGGTCGCTCGGTGGCCCCGTCCATGCGGTGCTCGTGGGTCCCGGCGCCACCGATGCGGTCACGTCGCTCGGCGGCCGCGGGGTCGACACGGCTCACGTCGTCGAGCACGAAGGACTTTCGTCTTATGCCCCCCGGGCATGTGGCGCGGCCATGGCCGAGTTGATCGCGGCGCAAGCGCCCGGGATCGTCATCGGTCCGGGCACGGAGCGCGGCAACGAGGTGATGGCGTACGTCGGCGCGATCGCCGGAGCGCCGATGGTCGCGAACGTGCTCTCGGTCGAGACCGGCTCCCCGATGCGGTTGACCCGCCAGCGCTGGGCCGGCAGCCTCGTCGAGGAGGCCACGCTCGGGGCGTCGCCGGCGATCCTGACGGTCGCTCCCCATGCGATCGAAGCGCCCGAGGCGGCGTCGGGCGCGGCGCCCGCGATCATCTCGATGACGCCGACGCTGTCCGCCGCCGACCTCGCGTCGCGGGTCACCGGTCGGATCGAGCCTGAGGGCGACGGCGTCTCGCTGACCGATGCGAAGGTCGTCGTGGGAGGCGGCCGCGGCATGGGCAGCACCGAGGGCTTCGCGATCCTCGAGGAGCTCGCCGGCCTGCTTGGCGGCGCGGTCGGTGGGTCGCGAGTGGTGACGAGCAACGGCTGGCGGCCGCACGCCGACCAGATCGGCCAGACGGGGCTGCGCATCGCCCCCGACATCTACATCGCGTGCGGCATCAGTGGCGCGATCCAGCACATCGTCGGCTGCGCCGCGTCGAAGAACATCCTCGCGATCAACAAGGACCCCGACGCGCCGATCATGTCTCGCGCCCAGTACGCGGTGATCGGCGACCTCCACGCGATCGTCCCAGCGATCAGTGTCGAGATCCGGCGGGTGCGCGGGACCTGACCCGGCGCCCATGGCGCTCCGGCGCCATGTCTGACATGAGGGCGTCCCCCGGCGGGCGCACGTGCGCCCGCCGGGGAGTGTGGCGCGGGACGGCGCAGATCAGGCGCCCGTGCCGGCCTTCGTGATCCAGCCTGGCTCGGGATCACCGAACTTCGAGAGCAGGTAGTCGCGCGAGGCTTCGACCGCCTTGCGCGGCTCGACGAGTGATGCCGCCAGCCTGAAGTCGCGCTTCAGAACCTCCCCAGCGACGAAGACCGTCTTGACAGGCGACCCTCGCCCGGACCCCCACGGGTCGACTGACGACCATGGATGACATCGTCGATGCGACGCTGTTCCTGCTGAAGAACCCGGCGATGAACGGCGTCTATCTCAAGGTGGACGGCGGATTGCACGCGAACTGAGGTCGATCGGCTCAGGGATCCCCGGATCCACTATCGGGCGGTAGCGACCGTTGGTCCGATGGTGACGATATCGAGTGGGGACGCCCGGCCGGCGATGTCGACGCTGCTGGGCTGGCCCCCGTCGCCGGCCACGGATCGACCCGCGGCTTCCCAGGCGATTCGACTCACCACCAGGACGTCAGGCCCGGCGACCGAGCCGAGGCGTGCGGCGACATTGACTGGGTCCCCAAGGGCGGTGAAGTCGAGTTCGTCGCCAGACCCGATCGCACCGACGAACGCCGTGCCGGTGTGAACGCCGGCACCCACCTGGACACCGGCCTCCGCCAGGTCTGATCCGCGAACGCTGCTCAAGAGATCCTCGCCCGCCTAGACCGCCCGCATCGCGTGATTCTCGCCGGCGATGACCGGAATGAACAGGGCCATGACCCCATCACCCAGGTACTTGTCGACGATCCCGCCGTTCGCCTCGATCGCCTTGCCGGCGATCCCGTAGTAGCGCTGCAGCAGGCGCCTGAATTCGGCGGCCGACGTGCGCTCGGCAAGGGCCGTCGAGCCGCGGATGTCGGCGAAGAGGATCGAGACATCGATCTCCGCACCGCCCGGCTCTTTGCGCAGACCCGAGAAGCACAGGCTGCACACCAGCGGGTTCGTGCCCGATCTGCCGTGCATGATC
>JANNUK010000524.1:0-2900 GCA_031395155.1 Chloroflexota bacterium
CGCTGGATCGAAAGCACCGGAATCGTGCCGTTTCTTCGTCCCGGCGGCGGTCCGGGTCGCAACCGTCCCGAAACTTTCCATTTGCGTATTCCGCACGATGGCGTATGCTCCGGCAACGCCCCACCGTTGGGCGCAGGCCAAGCACGGCAGACTCGATCCACCACCTCCCGGCTTCCGCAGAGGCAGATCGCGGATACCGTCGCACACACCACGAGGAGTGGATCGTTCATGAACGTCGATAAGACGCTCACCTGTGCTGATTGCAGCCAGTCTTTCACCTTCACTGCCAGCGAGCAGGATTTCTTTGCCGAGCGCGGCTTCACGGAGCCGCGTCGCTGCACCTCGTGCCGCGCGAGCCGCAAGGCCGCCCGGAACGCGGACGGCGGTGGCAGCAGCTACGGCAGCTATGGCGCCGGTGGCGGCTACAGCGCCGGTGGTAGCGGTGGCGCGGGTGGCTACGGCGGCGGCGGTGGCGGCGGTGGCGGCGCTTACCGCGACCGTGGCCCGCGCGAGATGTTCGCAGCCACGTGCTCGAACTGCGGCCGCGAGGCCCAGGTCCCGTTCCGCCCGACCAGCGGCAAGCCGGTCTACTGCTCCGATTGTTTCCGGAGCATGCGCGGCTAGTCTCCTCTCGGCACGGACCCCACGGTGGGGTCTGGCTCCAGCGAGAACCCTCGACCCGGATCGTCAGCCGATCCGGGTCGTTCCATGTCGCTCAGCCGCGTGCCGAGCCGCGACCGCCGCCGAGCAGGGTGAGATCGAACTTGCGCTCGGTGCCGTGGATCAGGCGATCGATGTTGTCGGCGTGTGCAAGCCAGATCAGCGCCGGCCCCACGACGGCCCAGGTCAGATAGGCCGGTGGGACGGCTCCGGACCACACGGCCCACAGCACGAGCATCGCCGGGAACATCGCCGCCGAACCGAGTAGCGAACCCAGGGAGACATAGCGCGTCACGAGGATGACGCCCACGAAGACCGGCGCGGCCAGGAACACCGCGATCGGCTGGATGACGAGCATGGTCCCGACGCCGGTCCCAACGCCCCGGCCGCCTCCGAACCCCACGAAGATGGAGCGTGACGAACCGATCACCGCCGCGGCCGCGCAGGCCACCTCGAGGCCGCTGTCGCCCGTGATGAGTCGCGCTGCGATGACTGGCGTCGCGCCCTTCAGCAGGTCGCCGATGACGACCACGGCGGCCCACTTCCGACCGAGGGCGCGCAGCGCGTTCGTGCCACCCGTCCGGCCCGAGCCGATCGTGCGTGGGTCCGGCCCGCCCACCCGGCGGGCAACGAGGACACCGAACGGGATCGACCCGATCAGGTAGGCGCCGATGACCAGGAGCAAGCTGAGGAACAGCTCCGCGTTCACGACCGTTCCCATTCCGTCCATGTCGCCCCGCGCCACGGGCGGCCCGGGACCCCGACCGGCCCCGAGTCTAGCACCGCCTCGGGTGCCTATGACCGGGGGTCATTTCCGGCGACGAATGGTGCGAGGCCGTTCTCCGACCGCGCGCGTCGGTTGCGCCCTGTGCGACGTGACGCGTACCATCGACGGTGATGACCCACCCGGCCCGACGGCCCATCGCCGTGCCGCCCAAGAGCGCCGGAACCGCGAATCCACCCCTCGCTCCGTGCGTCCCATCGAGGTATCGCTGACCCATGGCCGTCGGCTCGTCCAATGACTTCGATCTCGTCGTTCTCGGTGCCGGAACCGGCGGCTATGCGGCCGCTTTCCGGGCCGCCCAGCTCGGCCTCAAGGTCGCCCTCGTCGACGAGGACAAGATCGGCGGCACCTGCCTCCATCGCGGCTGCATCCCGACGAAGGCCCTGCTCGAGAGTGGCGCCTTCGCCGACCGGATCCGGCACGCGAAGGACTTCGGGATTGATGTCGGCGAGCCGGTCGTCGACTACACGCGGATGGCGGAGCGGCGCGACCAGGTCGTGAAGCGGATGTGGACGGGTCTCAAGAGCCTCGTCGACAAGAACAACGTGACCTGGATCGCCGGTCGCGGCCGTCTCGCGGGTCCGGGCAAGGTCGCGGTCACGATGCACGGCGAGGACGGGACCCCGGGCGCGGGCGGTGAACGGGTGCTCCAGGGGACCGACATCATCCTGGCCACCGGGTCGCGCGTGAAGTCGCTGCCGGGCCTCGATCCGGATGGGAAACGGATCGTCACCTCGGACGACGTCCTGACGATGGCGACCCTGCCGAAGGACATCATCGTCGTCGGGGCGGGCGCCGTCGGTCTCGAGTTCGCCTCGTTCTTCAACGATGTCGGCGTGAAGGTCACGGTGCTCGAGTACCTGCCGCGGATCGCCCCGCTCGAGGACGCCGAGGTCAGCCAGGTCGTCGAGCGCAGCCTGACAAAACGCGGTGTCACGATCGTGACGTCCGCGCGGTTCGACGCGAAGGCGGTCAAGACGACGAAGACCGGCATCTCGGTGATGGTCGGCCCGGAAGGCAAGGATCCGGCCGAACTCAAGGCCGAGATGCTGCTGGTTGCGACTGGGCGGGCCGCGAACATCGAGGACATCGGCCTGGAGACCACGCGCGTCGAGACCGACAAGGGGATCATCAAGGTCAACGGCAAGCTGCGCACCAAGGAGCCGCACGTCTACGCGGTCGGCGACATCATCGGTGGGCTGTGGCTCGCCCACACGGCCGCGCACGAGGGGATCCTCGCCGCGCACGTGATCGCCGGCGACAAGGACGTCCACGAGATGGACTACGTGAAGCAGCCGCGCGCGACGTACTGCCGTCCCGAGATCGCCTCGATCGGCCTGACCGAGCAGCAGTGCAGGGATCAGGGCATCCCGATCAAGATCGGGAAGGTCCCGTTCCAGGCGATCGCCAAGGCGCTGATCGGCGGCGAATACGAGGGTTTCGCGAAGGTCATCGC
>JANNUK010000556.1:0-4143 GCA_031395155.1 Chloroflexota bacterium
AGCGCACCGGTCAGCCGCGCGGCGGTGACGTGATCGCCCAGGGCCGACGCGATCGGGGCGAAGACCCCCAGCGCCCCCACGAGCCCGCTCGATACCTCGAGTTCAGCCATGAGCCGGAAACCGTCCATGGCCCGCCGGAAACTCCCCCCGAGATCGCCGGCGCGGAACAGCATCGCGCTCATCAGGATGGAGCTGTCGGTCATCCGGAATGTCGAACCTACCGTGCGCCAGTGTTCGAGGTTCTCTTCTTCCAGACGTGCCGCTTCGACGAATTCGCCCTCGACGTACCTGCCAAGGATCATCGCCTGCCGGGCGAGGACAAGCTTGTCGATGTCACCGAGCCGCTCGTAGAGATCGAAGGCGGTCGAGCTGTGCGCCTTGAGACGCTCGACGTCCTGCTCGATCAGCGCATCGAAGCTCAGGTCGAAGTGAGCGTCCGCGAGGAGGTCGTCGCCCCCGATTCGCTCCGCGATAGCCAGGCGCTCCTCGTAGTGGCCACGGGAGTCCGGGTAGTCGCGCATCCAGTATTCCACGCCCCCGAGGGCCGAGAGGCCGCGGATCCGCTCACGCGAATCGCCCTGCGCGGCAGGGTGCGCGAGAAGCGTCGCGAGCCAGTCGCGACCCCCGTGGAGCATGTTGCGCTGCTGGAAGTAGCGCCAGATGGAGGCGGCGACCCGGATGCCGAAGAGCGGTTCGCCGACCCGCATCGACCACGCCGAGGCTGCGCGCAGGTTGTGGATCTCGTGGCCTACCCGATCCAGCCAGACGTCGGCGTCGGCTGCGACCAGGTGCGGCTCGGCCTCCTCTGCGAAGGCGACGAAAAACTCCGCGTGGCGACGTTCCGCCACGTCGGCCTCCCCGGCTTCGGCGAGGCACTCGAGGGCATACTCGCGGATCGTCACCAGGCGCCCGAACCGGGGCTCGCCGTGATGCTCGGGCTCCTCGCTGATCAGGCTCTTGTCGACGAGTAAGGTCAGGCCGTCGACGAGATCGATTCCGAGGCCCCCGTCCGGATCGGCCACGGCCTGGGCCGCCTCGATCGTGAAACCGCCGATCAGTGGCCCGATGCGTCGGAACAGGGCCCGCTCGGGCTCGTCGAGGAGGTCGTAGCTCCAGGCGATGGCGCCACGCAGCGTCTGCTGACGCTCGGTTCGATCGCGCGGGCCGGCCGTGAGCAGGTTGAGGCTCTTGTCGAGGCGCCTCAGGATCGCCTCGGGCGAGAACAGCCTGATCCTCGCGGCCGCGAGTTCGATCGCCAACGGGAGTGCGTCGAGCCGGGTACAGATCTCGCGGATCGCCGCCGCGTTCTCGTCGGTGAGGGAAAAGTCGGGACGGACGTTCCGAGCGCGAGCGACGAACAGGCCCACCGCGTCGTTGCCACCGAGCGGCGGGACCCGATACTCCTGCTCCCCGCTGATCCGTAGCGCCTCGCGGCTCGATGCCAGGCAACGGAGTCCCTTCGCGCCCCGGAGGAGGTCGCCGATGAGCGGTGCGGCGGCCACGATCTGCTCGAAGTTGTCGAGGATCAGCAAGAGCTCCCGATCGCGGAGGTGGTCGGCGAGCGTCTCGCCGATGCGGCGATCGGTCTCCTCGGCGAGGCCGAGGACCGCCGCGATGGCGCCGGCGACCAGCTCTGGCTCACGGATCGGCGCGAGTTCGACGAACCACGCCCCTCCCTGGATGGAGCCGGCCATCGCCTCGGCGACGCCGAGGCTCAGACGCGTCTTGCCCGTCCCGCCGGGGCCGGTCAGGGTGACGAGGCGCGCCTCAGCGAGGAGTCCCTTCACGGCTTCGACCTCGCGCTCTCGGCCGATGAAGCTCGTGACCTGCGCGGGCAGGTTGGTCAGCGCATCCAGGGTTCGCAGTGATCTGGCATCGGCCGGGAGGCCGCGGATCGTCAGCCGATGGAGCCGGCGCGGTTCGTCGAAGTCCTTGACGCGACGGGGGCCCTCGTCCACGAGGTCGAGGCCGTCGGAGAGGCGGCCACGGACGAGGGGGAACAGCGTGTCTGAAAGGACGACCTGCCCACCGTTGGCCGCCGCGGCGATGCGCGAGGCGTAGTTGACGTCGATCCCCACGTAGTCCTCGGGATCCGCCTCCGAACGGCGTTCTCGCAGGCGCCCCTCTCCGGTGTGCAGGCCCATCCGCACACGGATCGTCGCGCCGCCCGGCCACGGCTCGGCGGCGAGGGCCCGCTGGACGTCGGCCGACGCCTCGACCGCAGCACCGGCATCGGCGAACGCCGCGAACATGGCATCGCCCTCGGTCTTGACGACGCTCCCGCCGCGGGCCTCGATCGCGGCGCGGGCCAGGTGATCGTGCGTCTCGATGATCCGGGCGTACGTGTCGGTGCCGACGCCCTGCTCGAGACGCGTGGAGCCTTCGATGTCACTGAACAGGAAGGTCACGGTCCCGACGGGCAAGGGCATGGCGGAGCGATGGTACTCCGCGATCCGGGCGTTGCGACGCGCTACGATCGCGCCGTCCATGCCGAACGCTTCCACTCCCAACCCGTGGCCCGAAGGCGCATCCGACCCGGCGATACGCGTCGCCGATCTCCGCAAGACCTTCCGCGTCCCCGTTCGCGGCGAAGGGCTCCGGGCGGCCGCCGCGAGCCTCGTTCGGCGCGAGACGCGCGATGTCGACGCCGTCGCCGGCGTGTCCTTCGAGATCGCGCACGGCGAGGTCGTCGGATTCCTGGGCCCGAACGGTGCCGGCAAGACGACGACGCTCAAGATGCTCGCGGGGCTGTTACACCCGACGGGCGGCGAGGCGACCGTCCTCGGGCACGTTCCGTCGCGGCGGGAATCCGCCCTGCTCCGCCGGATCACGATGGTCATGGGCAACCGAAACCAGCTTCAATGGGATCTGCCGGCCCTCGACTCGTTCGAGTTGATGCGCGCGATCTACCGCCTGCCGCGCGACGAGTTCCGCAGGACGCGCGACGATTTCGTGGAACTCCTCGAGGTCGGCGATCTCGTCCGAAAGCCGGTCCGCAATCTGTCGCTCGGCGAGCGGATGAAGATGGAGATCATCGGCGCCCTGCTCCATCAGCCCACCGTGTTGTTCCTCGACGAGCCGACGATCGGCCTCGACGTGACGATGCAGAAGCGGATCCGCACGTTCGTGGCCGAGTACAACCGCCGAACGGGCGCGACGGTCCTGCTGACGAGCCACTACATGGCGGACGTGCAGGCGCTCTGCAAGCGGGTCGTGGTCATCCATCACGGACGGATCCTGTTCGACGGGGCGCTCGCGGCGCTGGCGGCCGACTTCGGGGCGACAAAGACAATCTCGGTGTCCCTGCGCGACGGCTCGGTCGATCTCTCGGCCTACGGGGAGGTGATCGGCGAGGACGAGGGCCGGATCTCCCTGCGCGTGCCGCGCGCCGCCGCCGCCGAGACGACCACGCTCCTCCTGCGCGACCTGCCCGTGGCCGACCTCACGATCGAGGATCCACCGATCGAGGACGTCATCGAGCTGGTGTTCGCGGGAGCGTCCTCGTTGCCGTCGGCGGAAACCGTGGATCCGGCGTCATGAGCGCCGCGGCGGCCGATGCCCGGGCCCTCCTGGACGTCTACCTGACCGCCATCCGGATCGCGATCGCCGAGCAGATCCAATACCGCGTCGCCAACTACTTCTACATGATCGGCATGATCGTCGAGCCGGTCATCTACCTCGTCGTCTGGTCGACGATCGCGGCGCAGCAGGGCGGCGACGTCGGCGGCTACACCGCGGGCCGGTTCGCGGCGTACTACATCGTCTGGACCCTGGTCCGGAACATGAACATCATCTTCACGCCGTACGGCTGGGAGTGGCGGATCCGCGCTGGCGAGCTGTCGGGGATGCTCCTTCGCCCACTGCACCCCATCCACTGGGACCTCGGCTATTTCGCCGGGTGGAAGTTCGTCGTCATCGTCCTGTGGCTGCCGCTCGCGGCCGTTCTCGCGCTGATCTTCAGGCCGGAGCTCGCACCGACGGTCCTCGACGTTCTCGTGTTCGCGATCGCGATCTGGGGCGCGTACCTCATCCGATCGGTCCTGTACTGGCTGCTCGGGATGATCTCGTTCTGGACCACCCGGGTCGGCCCGCTCTTCGAGATCGTGTTCACCGCGGAGCTGCTCCTGTCCGGCCGTCTCGTCC
>JANNUK010000587.1:0-2194 GCA_031395155.1 Chloroflexota bacterium
CTGCCGCCAGTAGGGCGCGCTCCACCGTTCCCAACCCTCATACGAGGCCCTCTCGATCCAGAACTCGTCGTCGTTGTCGTCCTCCGGCGGCGCAGCCGGCCCAACGTCGATCGCCGGAGCGATGAGGACCAGTCGCTCCACTCGACTCGGCGTGGGCCGATGGCCGCCGCCTGACCACTGACGAGGCGGTTGCCCTGGCCCTCGCCGCCTGACCAGCGCCCAAGATCCGGTGCAAGATTGCACCGACGGGAGCCCTTCCCATGCTGGGTGCTACCATCCGCCGCATGCTCGATCACGAAGAGAAGTTCCTGTTCAAGGAGGAGATCCTCCACCTGGCGAACGCGGTCGCTGAGCCGGGCATCCTCGACAACGTCGAGGACCTCCTGACCGACGTCATCACCAGCCCGCGCTTCGATTCCGAGGTGTTCACCCTCGAGCGCAGCCTCCAGGTGATGCTCGGCCCACGGGCCGGCACCACGTTGGTCGGGCTCCTGACGGTGGCCCCCGAGGTCTTCGACGATGTGGCCGAAGTGCGCATCCCGTCGGAGCTCCACGAGCGACTGGTGGCCTGGCGCGCCCGCTTCGGGTTGGCGATCGACAACGCCCTGAACTTCCTCAACAATCCGGACGGGATCCAGGGCCACAACTTCGCGACGCAGATCGCCCACGTCGAGGAGCGGCGCGTTCTCCAGGGTCGGCTGACGCTGGTTCGCTATAACAACGAGCCACAGTTCTTCGTGGCCGACGCCAGCGTCTTCATGGGCCTCGTGGTCGACATCATGGAGCGGCTCGGCCCGTATCTCGAGCCGGAAGCGGTGGACGCCGACACGCTGTCGCGCCTCCGCGATGCGGTCCAGCTGATCGAGCGGAAGACGACCTCGCGCAGCTAACGGTCGCCGACCCGATGCGTCAGCTCTACCTCGCCGCCACCGGCCAGAACCGCGGCAAGACCACCGCGTCGCTGGGGCTCATGGAGGGCTTCACGCGACGCGGCCTCCGGACGGGATTCCTGAAGCCGGTCGGGCAACGCACCGTCATCGTGGACGGCCACGCGGCGGACGAGGACGCGGTCCTCGTCCGAACCGTGTTCGGGCTTCCCGAGCCGTATCCCCAGATGAGCCCGGTCCACATTCCACGCGGGTTCACCAAGGCCTACATCGACGGCCGCGTGGTCGAGGACCTTGGGGCGAAGATTCGGGCGGCGCACGCCGCGTATCGTGAGCACGACGTGCTGCTCATCGAAGGCACCGGACACGCCGGCGTCGGCGCGGTCATCGGCCTCTCGAACGCCGTCGTCGCGGCGATGCTGGGGGCGCCGGCGATCATCGTGTCGGAGGGCGGCGTCGGGCGTCCGATCGACGAGATCGTCCTCAACGCCTCGCTGTTCGCGGCCCATGGGGTCCCCGTGGCCGGCGCGATCGTGAACAAGGTCGATCTTGATGCGCAACCGGGAATCGAGCGCATCCTCGAGCGCGGCCTCGCGAAGCACGGCATCGAGTTGCTGGGCGTCCTCCCGGTGCAGCCGATCCTGTCCAATCCGACGCTTGGAATGATCCTCGAGGGGGTCCACGGCGAGACGATCCATCCCGGCCCGGACCTGGACCGGGTCATCGACGGCGTGGCGATCGGCGCGATGGAGCCGTTCCACATGCTGGCGCACGTCGGCCCGGGAACGCTCGTCATCGTCCCTGGGGATCGTGAAGACGTCATCACCACGCTGACCGATGCTCACGCCGACGTGCTGGACCGGCGCAGCGTGGGCCTGGTGCTTACGGGCGGCTACCGGCCGTCGATCGAGGTCCTCGACCAGATCCGCCGCGTGGACCTGTTCGCCACGCTCGTGGCCGAGGACACGTATTCCGTCGCGTCGGAAATCCACGATCTGCTGGTCAAGACCCACGCCGCAGACCGCGAGAAGATCGACGTGATCAAATCGGTTGTGGCGCAGAACCTTTCGATCGATCGAGTCCTGGGCGTCGCGGGGACGGCGCCGACCAGCTAGGACGGTTCGAGGAACTCGTTGTCGATGAGCCGCGTGGTCCCGAACCGGACGGCGAGCGAAAGCAGCGTCGGACCCGCTGCGAGGTCAAGTTCCGCGAGGGTGGCGGCGTCGGCCGCGGACACGTATTCGACCTGGGCGAGCGGCTCCTCGGCCAGCACCGAGCGCATCGCGGCTCGAATTGCGTCGGCGGAG
>JANNUK010000592.1:0-3140 GCA_031395155.1 Chloroflexota bacterium
CATCGCCGCCTGATGGAGCGAGCACTCGCCTCGGGCAGTGCCAGCCCGCTTCGACCGCACGCCGGTTCCGGATCGCTGGATCCGCGCGCGTGATCGGACGAGACCAGGTCGAGGTCGAGCTCAAGTTTCGCCTGGCGAGCGCCCGAGCTGGCGCCGCTCTCATCGAAGCCTCGTCCCTCGCCGGACTGAGGCCGCTCGGCGGCCCGTCCATCGTCCGCATCGAGGACCGCTACGTCGACACGTCGAGCGGAGCGCTGCGCGCCGCCGGGTATGCCGCGCGTCTCCGCGCCCGGCCGGACGGCGTGCTCATCTCGGTCAAGTCGACGGCGCGCCGCGACAACGGCCGAGTCCACCGGCGCCGCGAACTCGAGGGCCCGGCCGACGCGTCGCTGGCTCCGGCCGCGTGGCCGCCATCCGAGGCACGCAAACTCCTCATTGATGTGTGCGGGGGGGCGCCGCTCGAGGAAATGGTGACGCTGCGCCAGGTGCGTCGCCAGCGCGAGTTCGGAGACGGCTCGTCGACCGTGGAGCTCAGCGTCGACGAAGTCCAGGTGGTGGTCGTGGGCAGGGTCGTGGATCGATTCGTCGAGCTGGAGGCGGAATTGCTGACGGGCGATCCCACGATCCTGGAGACCCTGGGGGAGGTGCTGGCCACCGCTCGCGGCGTGACCGAGGCCACGTCATCCAAGCTCGACGCAGCGCTCGCCGCCATCGGGCGTCCCGTGCCCGCCCCTGGGCCGGGGGACCCCGCATCTTGGCCGGGCGTGCGCGACCCGGGATCGGACGACGCCGCACCTGCTGAGGCGATCGTTGCGCCAGAACCGCGCCGACGACCGAACAAATCCGCGGAGCCACGTGCGTCCGGCATTCGCGCCGACGACACGGTGGCGGAGGCCGGCCGCAAGGTCCTCGCGTTCCACCTGGGCAGGATGCTGGCGCGCGAACCCGGCACGCGGGCGGGCGATGTCGGGGAGCTGCACCAGATGCGCGTCGCAACCCGTCGGATGCGAGCGGCATGGCGCGTGTTCGGCGACGGCTTCGAGGTGCGGGGGACGCGCCGTCACCGCACGCGGCTGCGTCGCGTGGCACGCCTGCTGGGCGCCGTCCGCGACCTGGATGTCCTGTTGGAGGGCCTTGCAGCCTACCGTGCCGCCCTGCCATCGACCGAGCAGCGCGGCCTCGACCCCCTCGCGGTGGCGTGGGAGCGGCAGCGAGCGACCGCGCGTCGTGCGGTCCTCCGTGAGCTCGACAGCGACCCGTACCGTCGCTGGGCCGACGGGTTCCTTGCGTTCGTCCAGGCCGAGGGACTGGCCGCGCGTGCTGCCGAACCGACCGATCCGCAGCGGATCCGCGACACGGCCCCCGCCCGGATCTGGTCGAGTTTCGCCGGCGTCCGCGCCTACGAGGGGATGCTGCGCTGGGCCGACGTCACGACCCTCCACGAGTTGCGGATCGCCGGCAAGTGGCTGCGCTACACCCTCGAGTTCCATCGGGACGCGCTGGGGTCCGAGGCCACCGGCCTCATCGCCCCGGTCACGGCACTCCAGGACCACCTCGGCCTGCTCCACGACGCGGACGTGGCCGCCGACATCGTCCGAGCCTTCCTGGTGGACCGCGGCAGCACGCTCAGCGACGCGGAACGGGCCGCCGTCGGGCGGTACCTCGGCGATCGTGAGCAGCAGGTCGAAGGGCTGCGACGGGGCGTCCTGTCCGCCTGGCGCGGCGTGGCAGGTCTGACCTTCCGCCGTCGCCTTGGGCGCCTCGTGGCCGGCCTGTAGGCGCGACAGCCAGGCACCTTCTGGCGATCGGACTGGGCGGGTTCTGCGGCGTGGCAGTGCGCCATGTGGGCGGCGGCCAGGACGAGTCCCGTAAGATCGCAGCTACGTCGATGATCATGCCGATCCGTGTCCTTTTCGTGTGCACCGGCAACTCCGCACGCAGCCTGCTTGCGGAGGCCGTCCTGCGCGAGCGTGGCGGCCCGGGCTTCGAGGTCCACAGCGCCGGCACGGCGCCCCGCGGAGTGAATCCGCTCACCCTCCGAATCCTGGAGGAGGCGACCATCCCGGCGGTCGGCCTGACGTCCACCCCCCTCGAGACGTACCTCGGCGAGCCCTTCGATTACGTCGTCACCGTCTGCGACGATGCTCGCCAGGTGTGTCCCGTGTTTCCCGGGGAGGCGCGCGCCCGCCACTGGAGCCTGGTCGATCCGGCTACGGTCGAGGGCACCGAGCCGGAGCGCATGGCGGCATTCCGGGAGACGTTGTCCCAGATCGAGTCGCGCGTGGCGGAGTTCCTCGTCGAGGTTGCCGCGGCGAACCTCAAGGGTGCATCCGGATGATCGCACTTCACCTCCTGCGCCACGCGGACGCGGGCGATCCGGCGACGTGGCCCGGCGATGACGCGGACCGGCCGCTGTCCGCCAAGGGCCGGCGCCAGGCGGCCCGACTGGGCAGTCTGCTGGCGGGAGCGGGGTTCGCGCCCGACGCGATCGTCAGCTCGCCGAAGCTCCGTGCCCGGGAAACCGCCGAGACGGTCGCCGCGGCGCTCGGCGTTGATGTCCGGGTGGATGACCGCCTTGGCGGTGCGCTCGACGTCGCCACGGTCGCCGGCTTGCTCGAGGATGTCGGTACCCCGCGGCGGCCCGTCCTGGTTGGACACGATCCCGACCTATCCTGGCTGGCGTCGGAGCTTACCGGTGCGCGGATCGAGATGCGCAAAGGGGCGCTGGCGCGGATCGACGTGGAGGTTCCGCTCGACGGATCGGGCACCCTCCGATGGCTGATCCCGCCGGGCCTGCTCCCCGACCGCTGAACGGTCAGGCGACCGGCTGGACCACCGGGAGGCCCGGGCGGGCCGCGCGCGATCCACTCGTGGCGCCGTCGCTGGGCCCGCCGACCCGGAGCGAACCGACGAGCGCCCGCAGGCGGTCCACCGCTTCGGGAGCGAGGCGATAGATGATCCAGGTGCCGCGCCGCTCGCCGATCACGACACCCGCCTCGCGAAGCACGCGCAGGTGGTACGAGACCGTCGGCTGGGCCACGTCGCAGCACGCCGCGAAGTCGCACGCGCAGACCTCGCCATCGGCCGACAGCTGGCGCACGATCGCCAGCCGGGTCGGGTCGGCAAGCGCCTGCAGCATC
>JANNUK010000600.1:0-2196 GCA_031395155.1 Chloroflexota bacterium
CCGCCGTCGAAACGGACGTCTCGTAGAACGCCGCCAGCGGCTCGAGGTCGGTTGACAACTTTCCGACGTCCCCACCGACATCCGTGAGCGTGAGCGTCTTCGATGGTGGAGCCGGCTGGCCGACGGCGATCGTCGGCGAGATCTCGCGAACCGTGAAACTGAGACGTACCACCGTCTCGGGTTGCCCGGGAGCGGTGGTTCGAAATTCCGCCCCCCAGGTCCCGTGGCTCTGGTAGTCGACGTTCGCGACGTAGGCGCCACGGCTTCCCTCGATCGCCCACACGAAGTCGGCATCGACCGTCGCCACCGGCGTCGCCGCGTCCTGCCCCAGGTCGAAGAACGCCACGGTGACCGCGAGGTCGGGCGCGGCGACCGGCAAATTGCCGGCATCGACAAGCGTGAAGACGAAACGATTGGTGCCGCAGGCCTGGAAGGACGACACGACGATCGGGATGACCGCCGGGGTCGTGGCCGGTTTCTCCCAGCCGGGCGCCGAGGTTACCTCGGGGGACGCCGCACACGCCCCCGTGGGTCCGGACGCATTCGGCGACGAAGAGGCGTCGGGTGACGCAGCCGGGTTGCATGCGGCCGCGACAAGGATGAAAGCCAGCCCGAGGGCAACTCCTCGGCCGGGGGTGCGTCGATCCATCGACAAGAGGGTAGCCGGGCCGCCCACTCCGTGCCTTGACTGAGGTCAACCGGAGCGGCGCGGTAGAATGCCGATCGTCCCACGACGACCCGCTCGACCGGCGGCGTCGGCTCTTGGAGGACCCTTGACTCGCTTCCAGCGCCTCGCCGCGATCACGCTGGCGACCACACTCACGCTCGTGACCATCGGCGTTGCCGTCCGTGCGACGGGATCGGGGCTCGCCTGCCCGAACTGGCCGGGATGCTTCGAGGGCCAGTTCCTGCCCGCGCTCGATGACGGCTTCAACGTCTGGATCGAATGGATCCACCGGACGACCGCGGCGCTCATCGGGGTGCTGATCCTGGCCATGGCCGCGGTCGCCGTTCGCGACCACCGGGATCGACCGAGTCTGGTCTGGACGTCAGGTGGCGCGGTGTTGCTGGTCGGGTTCCAGGCCTGGCTGGGCCGCGAGACCGTCCGGCTCGGCAACAGCGGCGAATCCGTGACGGCCCATCTCGCGGCCGCCATGGTCCTTGTCGGCCTGATCGCCTATCTCCTCGTTCGATCGTCGTCGCCAGCGCGACAGCCTGCCCGACGCGGGAACCAGGGATTCACGCTGCTCGCGGCCTTCAGCGCGGCGTCGGTGTTCGCCCTGCTCCTCTTCGGCTCGCACGTCACGGCCCAGGGCGCGGCCCTCGTGTATCCCGATTGGCCGCTCATGAACGGCAGCCCGATCCCCGCCCTCGAAGGCGTCGGACCCACGGCCCACATCCTTCATCGGTGGGTCGGAGCGGTCGTGGGCCTGATCGTGGCGGCACTCGCCGTCGCGGCGATTCGAACGCAGCGAGGCCACCCGACGATCGTGCGCCTCGCGCTGATCAGCGCGCTGCTCTACCCGCTCCAGGCGATCGTCGGTGGGCTCCAGGTGCTCACCGGTCTCGATGAGTGGACGCAAGTCCTGCACGTGGCCCTCGGCACGATCATCTGGACTGCCGTTGCCGCTCTCGCCGTCGCGAGCTACTACACCGTCCGCGCGCCTGTTGCCGCGTCCACCGGGGGCGCGACGCACAGCGCTCCCGAGGCCGGCCCCGGACCCAACGCCGCGGCCCGGACCCGGGGCGACTCGGTCCGCGCCTATGTCGCGCTGACGAAGCCGCGGATCATCGAGTTGCTCCTCGTGACCACCGTCCCTGCGATGGTCCTGGCCACGCGCGAGGTTCCCGGGATCGATCTGGGCCACTGGACGTGGCTCACGTTCTGGACGCTCGTGTGCGGGACGCTCGCCGCCGGTTCGGCGAACGCGATCAACCAGTATCTCGAGCGGGACATCGATCAGCTCATGGCTCGAACCCGCCGCCGCCCCCTGCCAATGCACACCGTTGAGCCGGATCGGGCGATGGTGTTCGGCATCGTCCTGGGCATCGTTGCCATCTCCGCGATGACCTGGTTCGTCAATCTCCTCGCGGCGTTCCTGACGCCGACGATCGGAAGCAGGAGTTGGAAGTCGAACCCCGGCGCAGGCTCCACGACGGTCGGTGTCAGAACCTGCGCGTCGACCGGCCGAAGGG
>JANNUK010000380.1:0-1724 GCA_031395155.1 Chloroflexota bacterium
CACGGCTCCGTCCACCGTTGCGCGATCCCGGCCGGAGGTCACCGGAGACGCGAGAGGTGACGTCGTCGAAATAGGCCCAGCAGGCGCGGAGGAGGTCGAGCCGCCGTTCCAGTTCGGCCGCCGTCAGCACCTCTCGCTCGATCTGCGACGGCACGTTGGCGATGCCCCAGAAGTCGGTGGAACTCGATCCGGGGACACGTTCCACGACCTCCAGGTCGCGTGCGTCCGCGAACGAGCTCGCCAATCCCGCCCGGTCCACCACGGCCGCATACCGGGGGAGGTACGAGGACAGCTTGTCGAGTGCGTCCTGTTCCGATGTCCCCCAACGATCGAGGCCCGGCCAGTCCATGGCACCCGCCACGACCCGGCGTTTCCGGCCGAGCTCAAGGATGACCCGCACCGCGCCACGCATGCCCACATCCTACGCATCGGCCGATGCCCCGACGCCAGACTTGCCATCATGAGCCCATCAGATCTCGCAGAGAGGAAGACCGGCAATGAAGGACACGGAGACATCCGCGAGGAGCAGAACCGCGACCGACAAGACATCCGATGGATGGACGGACGACGAGCGAGCCGCGATGAAGGAACGCGCCCAGGAGCTGAAGGCGGCATCGCGCCGCAGCCCGCGCGCGGCCAAGGCGGACGGGCAACGTGACCTGCTAGCGAAGATCGCCGAGATGCCGGAACCGGATCGCGCCATGGCCGAGCGGCTCCATGCGATCGTCACCGCCAGCGCGCCAGCCCTCTCGCCGAGAACCTGGTACGGGATGCCCGCGTATGCCAGGGACGGCAAGGTCGTCTGCTTCTTCCAGAGCGCGCAGAAGTTCAAGAGCAGGTACGCGACGTTCGGTTTCAGCGACGAGGCGAACCTCGACGAAGGCGCGATGTGGCCGACCGCCTTCGCTCTGACCGAGTTGACAGCCGCAGACGAGGCAAGGATCGGTGCGCTCCTGAAGAAAGCGGTGACGTGACAGGGACTCGGCTTGAGCTCACCCGCGAGCAGATCCTCACGTACCGTCGGACCGTCGGCGCTCTCGACGAGCGGATGCCACCGGGCCCGACGTCGCTCCGGCGCGCAGCATGGGCGGGCCTGCAGGACAGCATGCCCCGGGCGGCCGTTCTCTCGATCCATGCCCGTGTCCACGGAACCGGACCGGACACGTGGTCGGACCCGTCGCTTGTCCAGCTGTGGGGGCCGCGGTTCAGCGCCTACGTCGTCGCCGCGCGTGATCTGGCGGTGTTCTCGCTCGGGAGGCTTCCCGACGACCTCGCGCGGCGGCAGTTCGCGCAAGACCTCGCGCGTCGGCTCCACGACTTCCTCGACGGCCGACGGATGACCTACGGCGACGCGGGGCGGGGACTCGGCGAGCACCCCAACCAGCTGAGGTACGCGGCGCCGACCGGCACGGTGCTGATCCGCTGGGAGGGAGCCCGTCTGCCCACCGTCTGGACCGTGCCGCCCCCGGATATCGATCCCCGCGACGCGCGCCTCGAGCTCGCGCGCCGGTACCTGCACGTCTTCGGGCCGGCAACGCCTGCGGCATTCGCTCAGTGGGCCGGGATCAGGCCGGCCGATGGCCGCGCCGCATTCGAGGCACTCCTCGGATCGCTCACGCCGGTGCGGACGCCCGTGGGCGATGCGTGGATCTTGATCCGCGACGAGCCAACGTTGCGCGCCTCCGCCGGGCTCGCAGCGCCCGCGCGCCTTCTCCCGAGCGGGG